>JAYUFF010000160.1:0-6779 GCA_043738825.1 Schlesneria sp. | reverse complement strand
CCCCCGAAGATGACATGGCGCAGAAGCTCCTCAACGTGTTCCAAGACAAACTGCCGAAGATCGACAAGAAGGAGGAACTGCCTGCACCCGGCTCACCTCCGTCGGCAGATGCGCCCGCGAATGGAAAGCTGCCGACACTTTCGACCGTGGTACCGGCCCCCGTTCCGGACGTGGAATCCGCCAAGCCGAGTCCTCCGCAACCAGCCGCCACGAACGACAAGGTGCCGGAGTGATCGCCTTAGTCCGCAGCCCACGGTTGTGCCCTTGGCTTTACCGCCAGGATCGTGCGGTGTCTTCGTGCATCAGGGCCGAACAGAATTCGCCCCGGTGAAGGCATCGTGTTGCCACACGACGGTCCCCAGCCGTCCCTGTGAGCCTGTGAATTCTCCGGCCAAGCCAAACGTCCAATGCTGCTGTGTGCGAGCGGCAGCGTTGCCGGAGAAGTCGGTTCAGCCGACAGAGACGCATGGCTTGCCAGTCGCCATCGTTGCCGATCATCGTGATTGGCACGTCGGCAATCTCCTGAGCGGCCATGCGGCGGTGATCCCCGCCTACTCTGGACCCCGCCTGCAAATTCTCCTGTGTGTGTGGCATTGTTGAGCGGCAGCTTGCCGTCATCTCACGTCCATCAGTTGTCATCTGGCCTCGTTGCTGGGCTCATGGTGTGCCCAGCAACCACTGATTTTTCACACGACATTCACTGGAGAATTTCTCATGTCTACCAAACTGATTGCTGGTTCGTTGATCTGTCTTGGCCTGCTGTTTATCGGAGCGGTCATCGCCAAGGAGCAAGGCAAAGACTGTTGCTCACTCAAACTCGCCTGCTGTAATCCTAAGAGTGCCTGTTGCGTGGCCGATGCCAAACTTGGCTGCTGCGAGAAGGGCCTGAAGTGCTGCACCGAGAACAAGGGCTGCTGTGCCGCCGTTCAGAAGTGTTGCATGGAAGGCTTGGCCTGCTGCAAGGAAGCGAAAGCGTTTTGTGGTCCCACGAAGGCCGTCGTCACCAAGACTGCTGGTTGCTGCTCCGTGAAGCTGGTTGCCAAGGCGGCAGACACGCCAGAAAGTTGCTGCACCAAGAAGCTCGCTTGCTGTACGGACAAATCTGCCTGCTGCGTGGCTGACGCCAAACTCGGCTGCTGTGAGAAGGGCCTGAAGTGCTGCACTGAGAATAAAGTCTGTTGCGCCGCCACTCAGAAGTGCTGAGGTGAGGGTGCCGACTGCTGCAAGGAAGCGAAGCCTTGCGGTGGTTTGCTGAACAAGAAGTCATAACGAGCTTGATGTTGTGCGATGATCTCGGCCCTCGATGGAGATTCGTTTCTATCGAGGGTCTTGTCGTTCAGGTTGAAGATCTGCGTTCCTGGGCACGAAGGTTAGCGATGATGCAACATGATCGTCACCAGACCTCGAAGCCACCGAAGTGCCGCAGGAACTTAACCCGTTCCTTGAGATGATTCGTCATCGACCTCCTATCGCAATTTGTGGTGCCTCATGCCAATCGCGAAAGGTCAACGAAAAGCTCCTCGCATTCTGAATGATGACTTGATACGTTCAAAAGAGGTCGAGACGCGGTGAACTTCAATCTGCGTTCTCGATATTTTCGGACGACTGGATAAAGCGCAGTCCGGCTCCACGCCGGAAGGCGAGTTAACGAGTAAGCCGACGCGGTGGAATACCTCGGGGTGTTCTGCCGCGTCGGCTTTTTTTGTTTCGATAATCCCTTTCGATTTCAAGGAGAGCACATCGTGTCGACTGGAACTCGAGTTCGTCAGAATCTGATCATGGTGATCGCGGGGGGCATGCTCGTCATCAGCTCCGTGGCATGGTCTCAGCGGCAGGAAGCAGTTGCCATTCCACCGCTGCCAAACCACGAGGATCTTTCAGCGGCGTTCCGGGCGGTCGCGGCCGCAGCTTCGCCCAGCATCGTATCCATCGAAACGATGACTGAGGGACGTCCGGCGCGAAGCCGCAACCCGCAGATGCGAGAAGATGAGATTCCGGCTCCCTTCCGCGAATTCTTCCGTCGTGATCCTCAACAGGAGGATCAGCTCCCCAACCGAGGTCGCAGCCAAGGTGTTCCCCAACGACGCGGAATGGGATCGGGATTCATCATCGACGCGAGTGGGATCATTCTGACCAACAGTCACGTCGTCACCGGCGCGGATGAAATCAAAGTCCGGCTGAATGATGGGCGTGAGTTTATCGGCAAGGGAGTGAAGACCGATTCGCGCACGGATGTGGCCATCGTGAGGATTGATGCCACGGATCTGAAGCCGCTTCGCATGGGCGACAGTCAGGCGATTCAAGTGGGCGACTGGGTGCTGGCCATCGGCAGCCCGTTCGGTTTGGAGGCGTCAGTGACAGCCGGCATCATCAGTGCGAAGGGCCGTAGCGGCCGGATTACTCAGCGAGCCGATTTCCTGCAAACGGATGCCGCCATCAATCCGGGCAACAGCGGCGGCCCGCTGTTGAATCTGCGTGGCGAAGTGATCGGCATCAATACGGCGATCGCCACTCAAAGCGGTGGTTATGACGGGATCGGTTTTGCAATTCCAACACATATCGCCGACTGGGTCAGCCAGGAACTGATCACCGCCGGACATGTCACGCGCGGTTACCTCGGCACCGAGGTCGCGGCCATCAATGTTGAGACCGCGAAGCAATTCCACGTCAAGCTGCACGAAGGAGCGTTGGTTCGTTCGGTGTTGCCCGGCTCACCGGCGGACAAGGCCGGACTTGAACCGGGCGATCTGATCATCAAGCTGAGCAGTCACGCAATCAGAAATCCGACAGACTTGCAGGGGGCTGCCGAACGCCTAGCCATTGGCAAGACATACCCGATGGAGATCTCCCACAACGGTAAGCATCAAACAGTTCAGGTGACCATTGCCGAAATGCCCAAGAGCTTCAACGCTGCTTCACAAGACGATCACGGTCACGACGACGTACCTGGCGGATCGAAGTCCGACAAATTCGGTCTGGAAGTCCATCCGATGACGAAGGATCTCGCGAAACAGCTCGGTATCAGCGGGACATCAGGCTTGGTCATCACCGGAATCGAAGAGGGAAGTGCGGCTCAAACTGCGGGACTCAAAGTCGGCGATGTCATCGAAAAAGCTGCCGGACAACCGGTTGCCACTACCGAGGAATACGAGAAGCTCAGGGACAAAACTGCCAAGGCAGACGGACTGGTTCTGAACATTCGATCGAGCGACAGCAGGCGATCCTTCGTCGTGCTCAAAGCCGAATGATTCCTCCCGGCACACCAAACCAAGAAGGAGTAACGAGTCATGACCAGCATCTCAAACAGCACTCGGCATTTGGAACGATGGATTTCCACTCAGACGCGATGGCCATTCTTCCCGTCCACGATCGCGGCGGTTGGCTTGGTATTCCTCGCATCATCACATGCATTTTCTCAGCCGGCAGCCAAGAGTCCGTCGGCAGCCGCGGTACAGCAAGTCAAACCCCAAAGCACGACCTCGCCGCAGCCGCGCCGTGAATCGCTGCTCGACTTGCCCGAACTCTCCGATCGAGTCATCCAATTGGCAGTGGAGGATGAATTGCTGCGATCGGCGGCCATCAGCGGTCGTTTGATCAATGTCGATGTGGCCGAAAGCGTTGTCACGTTGTCGGGTCGGTTGAACAACATCCTGGCCAAACAGATCGCCGTGGGTCTGGCCGAGCGGATTCGCGGTGTCGAGTCGGTAATCGATGAAATCGAGATTGTGGTCGTCCGTCGCGACAACGCGGAACTCCAGAAGGATGTCCGGGCGGCACTTCGAGCGGATCCTGCCGCGCACGAGCTGAAGGTCGATGTCGCAGCCGCCGATGGGAAGGTGACGCTGTCTGGAACTGTGCCGTCCTATGGTCTCAAAATGCTGACCGGTGAAGTGGCGATGGGAACGAAGGGCGTCGCCGAACTCAAAAACGATCTGCTCGTGGATGCGAAGAAGAAACAGACCGACGCCGAGTTGCAGACTGAAATTCGCGAACTTTACCGCTTCTCGGCGCTTCTCGACGATGTGCAACTGCAGGTGAAGGCCAAGGATTCCATCGTCGTGATCAACGGCAACGTGACCAGCAGCTTTCAGAAATCGTATGCCGAGGATCTGGCGTGGCGCGCGGGTGCGAAGGACGTGGATGTCCGCGGCATCGACGTGAACTGGCGGCACACCAACCCACTGCTGCGGAGTCAGCGCTATGAGACGGTGTCCGACGACGAGGTCCGCGCCGCCGTGCAACGCGCGTTCAAACACGATCCGCGCGTGCTGAGCTTTGCTCTGGAGGTTCAGGTCGATCACGGCGTCGTCACTCTGACGGGCGACGTCAGTCATTTGACGGCGAACAGGGCCGCCGAACGCGATGCTCTCCATACCATTGGCGTGCGGCGCGTCAAAAACAATCTGCGCACGCGCTGGCCGGATCAACCGCCGACCGACCAACAGATCGCCGACTTCACTCGGCAGGCACTGGTACGCGATCCGTACGTCGAGAAACACAACATCGTCGTCGAGTGTGAGAATGCCCATGCCAGCTTGTACGGATACGTCGATACCGATTTTGAAAAGGAACACGCGGTTTGGACGGCCAGTTGTCAAAAGGGCGTCGTTCACGTCAACGACTATCTCGCCGTACGCAAGAACTGGGTGCCGAAAAGCGACGTGGTCATTCAGGCAGACCTCAACGACAAGCTCGCGTACGCCTTCGTGGATCCCGACAATCAAGTCACCGCGAAAGTCACGGACGGTGTGGCCATTCTGCAAGGGACAGTCGATACCTGGCTGATGTGGCAGACGGCGATGGATCAGGCGGTCGCAGCAGGCGCACGCCGACCGCACAACCTGATTGAAGTCCGCTACGGGCTCCCTTCCGGACCGCATTACTACGGTCCGCACGATTATGTTCCGCGTTGAATCAGGTCAAATCCTTTCAATCCTGGAATTGTCAGAACGACCCAATCGCTATTCCATTTGGAATAGCATACCGTCCATGTCGTTGAGGCTGCTTGCGTTCAAGAGTCGTCTCGGCACACCAACGGAAGACTAGATGAAGAGCAGCCCCTATCGGGCGGCTAGTCAGCGAGTAAGCCGACGCGATGGAATCCCCCCAGGGGGTTCTGCCGCGTCGGCTTTTTTTACGTCCCAGCGATTTGCGTCGAGTTGACGGAATCGGTTCCTACAGGAGAAATCATCATGAATGTCGAACGATTTGCTGTGGCCGAGCCCGACGGTTCCTTGGAGAACCTTGCGGCTGAACTCACCGACACCGCCTATCGAGTGGCACTTCAACGCGGGGTTGGTGACAAATGGCTCGACCTGCAATTGGATCTCTGGGGGGCGTTGACACAAGCGATCGAAAAACACTCCCGCTCACCCGAGTTGAGTCTAGTTTGACGGGAGATACGACATGTCCACGACAATTGAGCCGTCCCACAAGAAATCTGGTCCCGTCGTTACGCAGATATCGAGCACATCCGCAAGGAATATCTATCGGCAAGGAAACGCAGCCGCCAGTCGGACGGTGGTGAATGATCTATAGAGCTCGGTCCGAAGGCGAACTGGTGGCAGGGTCACAGCTCCCACTTGATTTCACAAACTCTTACTGAAGGAAGTCAACATGCAAGAGCACAAAGTCACGTTGCCTGAATTGGCTCTGGTGGCCGGCACTCGCGTGCTGCTCGGGGCCGGGCTCGGTCTGCTGCTCGCCGACAGGCTGAACGACGATCAGCGGAAGTCCATTGGTTGGACACTGCTCATGCTGGGAGCGCTGAGCACCATTCCCATCGCCATCGAGGTGCTTGACAAACGCGTCGCCACATAAGGTCCGTCGCAGCAAGAGCAGGCTTCATCCTTCCGAGAAGACCATGCACATTCGACTCAAGACACTCCTGCTGCTCGTCTCACCGCTGCTGCTGGCGGCTGCTGCGGCTTACATTCAATGGGGCACGGTCGGTCTCCCGGTGTTGCCGGTCAGCCCCGCGATGACCCTCGAAACGGCCACAGAGCCTTCCGGCTTCCCGGCGTGGCTTCGCATCACCCACTACCTCAACTTTCTATTCCTGATCCTGCTCATCCGCAGCGGCTTGCAGATCCTGATGGATCACCCCCGGCTGTACTGGAACGTCCACTGTACGCCCAACACCGAGTGGCTGCGGCTCACGCCAGTCGTCGTGCCCAAGGATCGCGTCTGGACCTCGAAAGACGACTCCCGCCATCTCTCGCCTTGGATCGGTCTGCCCGGCTATCGGCACACGGTGGGCATGGCTCGGCACTGGCACTTTCTTAGCGTGTTGTTCTGGGTGGGCAATGGTCTGGTCTTCGTGGTGCTGTTGTTTTGCACCGAGCAGTGGAAACGCCTGGTGCCAACCTCCTGGCAGATCGTGCCCGAAGCTTGGGCCGTCTTCGTCCACTACGCTACCTTCCATATGCCACCGGAGCCAAACGGCTTCTACCACTACAACGCGCTGCAACAACTGGCGTACTTCGGCGTCGTGTTCGTCCTGGCCCCCTTGGCGATGCTGACCGGCCCGTCGATGTCGCCGGCCTTCACCGCCCGGTTCCCGTGGTACCCGAAGTTGCCTGGCAACCGCCAAGTCGGGCGGTCGATCCATTTTCTCATCATGTGCGCCTTCGTCGTATTTATCGTAGGGCATGTAACGATGGTCATGCTCACCGGGTTCGTCCGCAACATGAATCACATCGTAGTAGGTACGGATAGCGCCAACCCAATCGGTCTGTACCTCGGCCTGACGGGGATCGGCGCGGTTGTCCTACTAAACG
>JAYUFF010000159.1:0-2572 GCA_043738825.1 Schlesneria sp. | reverse complement strand
GGCCGATGCGGTGAGTGCGATCCGCGAGTGGCTGGCCACTCGTCGGGCGGAAGAGGCGGCACGAGTTCCGGCCTGATCCGTTGGAGGATGGGCACTCCAGACGCGCCCAACGAAAATCGGAATCAGGTAAGCCGGGACCGTAGTCCGGACCCCTTGGTCCGGACGAGTTGTCACATTCGTCGTGATTTGACGCCCGCGTTCGTGTACTTCGCCTCGTCCGGACCAAGGGGTCCGGACTACGGTTGCTACGAAAAATCCCCCGGCTGAATTCTTCAACCGGGGGACGCTTCATTTTGACTGGACGTTTGAGGGACCGAACTCAGTTGTTGCCGCGTCGGTCTCGACCCTGTTCTGGACTCTTAATGAGAAAGATCGGAGCCACGACGACTTGCAGTTTCGTACCGGGCGGAACGTCGGACGGCGTGGCGGCGGCAACCGCCTCGTCGGCCAAACGGTCGTGACCCTCGTGCCGATAACAATTGCTGAGCGCCATCAGCGCCCGCTGGTTAAATGGCGAGGGGAACATCTCGGCGGCACGGTTCAGCGGCGCGATGGCATCCGCGAATTTTTCTTGAGCCTGTAGCGCTTCGCCACGGAACAATTGCACGATTGGCTCGAATGGCCCCGCTTCACGGACGCGGTTCAGTTCGGCGATGGCATACGTCGGCATGCCGATTTCGAGGTAGCCCTCGGCGGCGGCCAAGCGTCTGACGACGCGGTGAGGATTAAACGGTGTGGCGTCTGTCGTGGTGTTCGTCTCGTTTGTCATGGTAGCCTCCGTCCCAGCGGGTTGAGGACATCGTGGCGCGGTGGAGCAATTGGTTTGCCGGACACGGTCAATTTTGTAAAGCAGAGGCTGTGCCGAACGCACAGCATTTTTGAACGGCTCTCTGAGTGCTAACAATAGACGCGAGTTATGACACGTCAACCCCCGTGGGGTTCGCAGCGCGAGAATGTCAGTTTGACAATCGACTGACCAGTGGTGGTCGCAGATGCGGCAGTCGGCACGAGTCGCGACCGGTCGTTCGCCTCGGTTGCAGTTCCCGCGCGAGGCCCCACAATACGGCGGTCCCACGACGCAGCCTGTCAAAAGGAAGCGGCGGAACCACGGGTGACACAGATTTCACGGATGGCACAGATCAGACGAAGGACACGAACACTCCTTTGCCCCCTCTTCATCAGTGTGATCCGTGAAATCTGTGGTCAGTCTTTTGCCTCATCGCTGGCCTCTGAAATGCGAGCGGCCCGACAGGAGGTTGCGGCCCAAGTAGTACGTGCCCCCCTGCCCTCTCCTGGGAAGTTCGATCATGTTGCGAGCGTTCGCCTCATTCGGTCTGGCCGGTTTGTTGGTCGTGTTTGGAACGTCGGTCCTCGGGCCGACTCCAATCAGCGCCGCGCCGCCGCCGAACATTTTGTTCCTGTTCACCGACGATCACGCCGCACACTCGATGAGCTGCTACGGCTCGAAGATCAACCGGACACCCCATCTGGACCGGATCGCCGCCGGCGGGATGCGGTTCAATCGGTGTTACGTCTCGAATTCGCTGTGCGGTCCGAGCCGCGCGACGATCCTCACGGGAAAGCACAGCCACGCGAACGGCTTTCGCCAGAACGGTGACAGGTTCGACGGCAGTCAGGTGACGTTCCCGAAGCTGCTCCAAAAGGGAGGCTACCAGACGGCCGTTATCGGCAAGTGGCACTTGGAGACCGACCCGACCGGCTTCGACCACTGGGACATCCTGGTGGGGCAAGGCCCGTACTACAACCCACCGATGATCGCAAACGGCCAGCGGGTAAAGCGTGAAGGCTACACGACCGAGATCATCGGCGATCTGGCGATGGAGTGGCTCGACAAGAAACGCGATCCGAACAAGCCGTTCTTGCTGATGTGTCAGCACAAGGCTCCGCACCGTGAGTGGCAGCCGGGGCCGAAGTACTTCGATCTCTACAAGAATGAGACGATCCCCGAACCTCCGAACTTGTTCGATGATCTGGCGGGACACGCCTCGCCCGCTCACACGCAGACGTTGAGCATCGCCAAAAACATGACGCCGCTGGATCTGAAGCTGAATCCACCGGGCAACCTCACACCCGATCAGGCCGCTGCGTGGCACAGCGCCTACGACGCCGAGAACGAAGTGTTTCGCAAGGCGAACCTTCAGGGAGATGCCTTGGTGAGGTGGAAGTATCAGCGGTACATCAAGGACTACTTGCGATGCGTCGCGGCGGTCGATGACCAGGTGGGGCGGTTGCTCGACTGGCTGGAGAAGTCGGGGCAGGCGGACAGCACGATTGTCGTCTACGCCTCGGATCAGGGCTTCTTCCTAGGAGATCACGGTTGGTTCGACAAGCGGTTCATGTACGAAGAATGCTATCGGACACCGTTTCTGGTGAAGTGGCCCGGCAAGACGAAGGCCGGTTCGGTGAACGACGATCTGGTCTCGAACCTCGACTTCGCGCAAACGTTCTTGCAGGCGGCGGGCGTAGAGGCGGACGCTTCGATGCAGGGAAAGAGTCTCGTCCCGCTGCTCGAAGGGAAGACGCCGGACGATTGGCGGAAGAGTCTCTACTA
>JAYUFF010000158.1:0-6784 GCA_043738825.1 Schlesneria sp. | reverse complement strand
GCGGAGCGATGATGGCTACTTTGGTCTGAGGCGAAGCCTCATTCGGCATTGTTGAGCGCATAATCGTTTTCATTTCCCGGCCACCTCGCCGGTCTCGGCATATCGGAACGGGTCGCTGTTGGAATAGATATGATGCGTCGAGACAGCGCCGGTGCGGGTGAACAGCGAAAGAATCACCTTGTCGCCACGCTCGTAGCCGTTGCTGGATGGATCGGCCCACACACCATTTTCCGGCGCGGACGCCGTCGGATATGACGAGGGACTCGACCAGTAAAGCCGGTCTCGATCGGCATCCTTCTGATCGGCCACATAGAAGTGAATGATCCCGCGCTGTGCCGCCTGACCGATCACCACACCGCGCGGCGAGAACAACAAGTCCATCCGGCTGGTGTAATCGAAATTGCTGGGATCGACCGGCGATGCCGTGGATGGCGAACGCTTCCAAAAATCGGGCAGCTTGTTTCCGCGTCCCGAGGCCGGAGTGGCGGCATTGACCTGCTCCACGTTGTTGCTACACCGATCCAGATGAATCACGGCCCCCTTCGGCATCAGTACCGGATCTTGATTGGGCAGCACGGTCGGTGGCAGTTCCAGCGAATACGTCTGCGGCCCCGTGCCCTGATTGAACGCCGCAATGCTTTGCCCATCCGTGTTGCCCGCACTGGCATAGCCAACGGTCAACTGCAACCGAGGCGGGTAGTAAGTGCCGCTAAAGCCAGGAAGACTCGCACTCGCCAGTTGTGCCGTGTTGGTCACGGTGTACCAGTTGCCATTATCGGCCGGGATGCGAATGCGCGCGCCGTTCGTCAACAAACCCTGGTTGTACAAATTGACCCAGTCCGTCGGAGTGGCGCTCGTGTAATTGGGGTCGTTGTCGAAGCCACGCACAACGATGGCCGGTGGGTTCGGTGTCGTCACGCTATTCCAGTTGTCGGCGGGTGGCCCGCTGTTGTCGGCATCCAACCGTTCCAGTTGGATCGTCCCCTGCGTCCACGGATCGGTTGGAGCGATGAAGACCATGCTCGACACGGTGCGATTGTTCGTCGGGTCGAGCAGGAATCTCACGCCGCGCGGGGCCTTGGAATAAATGGCACGGTCTCGTGCTCCCGCCAGATACGACTGAACCTGCCGGGAACCGGCGCGGACCTTGTCGTTGTTGACGTTCAGATTGATGGCCGCGACCGTCATGGAGGCAATCAACACCAGCAATGCGACTACGACCATCAACTCAATCAGCGTGAAGCCAGCCGAGTGACGAAGAGTCCGGCGTGGGATCGCCCCGCGAATGGTGTGCGTCTGTGACATGATCGAGTCCTCGCAACAAAGGCGAACTATGTAGACCAGCATTGATCTCTGGGTAGCCACGCTCGCCAAGAGCATGGGGAATTCGCGGAATACCCACGCTCTTGGCGAGCGTGGCTACAAAAAGTTCTTCTGCGGTTCTACTTATCGTTTGCGATTGGTCAGGTTGTCGTTGATCGGATTAAGCTCGATGGCACTGAAATTTGTCAGCGCCGCCAGCCGCCCCTGGGAGGCACCCAGCGCGGGGCTGGTCGTGTTGGTAGAACTCAGCGATGGATTGGTCGAGCTATAGGGTTCTTCCAACCCCAAGACGCCGTCCGGCCCCGCCGACATCACTAGGAATGCGTGGTACGTGTTCGGCGTGCTGAACTGATTTTGAACAAATGTCATCGCCGGTACTGAACCCTTGGCGAACCGCCACAACTGGCCGGTTGGATCGTCGGGATCGCGGGACAGCGGGTCGAGTTCGCCCGTCACTGTCGGTGCGGCAGGCAGACCCGACCACAGCACGCCCGCATAAGTTCGATCCACCAGAGCCAGTGCTGACGCGCCCGTCGCTCCCACCGTACTGGACGACGTTCCGGGGCGGAACAAATGAGTTGGCCAGCGATAGAACCGCAACGGTCGCCCCCAACCATCGACGAACTCGTTCAAACCATCACCGTCAGTGTCACGCACTTCACTGGAACTGAACTCGCTCTCGTCAACCGGTGCAATTCCGTAGACCTCGGAACTGGTCAGAACCCAATACATCAGCGCAGTACTTTCAGTGACCTGTTGATGCTTTGCAGAAACGTATGTGACACCAGTAGGAGGTGCTGTCGCCAGATTCTTCTCGACGAAGTTCTGCGGAAACCGCGTTTGGAAAATCTGCTTGCGAACCATCACCTCCAACACATTGTCCTGTGCCGTGTAGTTGTAGTTTTGAAACAAATCCCGTTTCAGCTTGTCGATGGCCGGTTGCAGGTTGGTTCTTTCCATCGCCCGATTGAAGGCATCGATCCGCTGCTGCATCAGGCCATGAATTTTCAGAAGAGTCGCCTGAGTGGCTCGTTGTCGTGCGATTCCGATCGCGCTGCCCATCGCCACAATGGAGATCGACATTAAGAACAAGATCAAGCCAATGACCACCAGCAGCTCCACCATGGTGAAGCCACCGCGATGTCGATGGTCTCGATGATTGGTCATGTGAAGACTCCTCATTCCTTGGGACTGAAACAAACACAGTCCCGTCCATTCACGACGGAACAACTCCGCAGTGAATTCCGGCCTCTTCGGGAGTGAGTGACGTTGCGAGTCCCACTCACCAGTTCGCTCAACCAATCACACTCTCGGTTCGGCACCGATGCAGATCACTCGCCAGACAACGTGCCACTATGGAAGCTCGTGATGTTGTCACCATCCGGCGACCCGACTAGTGAGGCGGGGCTTTTCGGATCGAAATACCCCCCGGTCCCGTAGGCCCTATCGGGAGTCGCCCCCACGCCGCCGAAGCCCGGCGAAATAATCTGATATTTCTTGGGAGCAAACGGGATGCTTCCCGCCATTTGGACGGCCGGAGTGCCGCTGGTGGAAAAGGTCGAGAAATACATGTGCTTCATCCAGTTTCCATTCGCACCAGTCGTGCTGCTCGTCCAACTCAACGATGCCGACGGATCGAAGTAGCAATCGGTGTTGTACCAGTCCGAGGCGGTGGTCGCGGCCAGATATCCCCGCCCATCATTACTGCTGAAATACAAATACGGCGATGACTGCGAGGGGATTTGATCAACGTATTCAAAGAAGCTATCACCGTCCTTATCCACCAGCCGAGCAGGGTTGAAATCGAAGTACGGTTTCACGCGATTGGACCCGGCTGGTGAGAACGGATTCGTCGGGCTCTTGGAAAAACCGTTCATCGTCGTTCCGGTTGCGGCGTCTCGAACGCCTCCCAGAAAGAACACCAGACATTCGGCACCATTCAACTCTTTACAGTTGTTGCTCACGGAATCCACGTAGAAGGGAGCCGACATCGTTAGTGCTGTGTTGAAATCAAACTGCGGCCAGAGTTGTCGAATGTAGGCCCGGCTTCTCACGCGGATTGACTCGTCTGCCGCGTTACCGGTGATTTGGGTGTTCCAGCCAGCCGGTGCTGCATAAAGACGAATACTTCCCGGTGGCTCGATCCCAAACTCCGCCTTGAAGCTGGCGATGGCCGATTCCAGTGTCGAAATCTCGGACTTCACCTGAGCGACTCTTGCTCGCCGGCGAACGCCGTTGATGGCAGGCAACAGCAGCGCCATGAGAATGGCGAGGATCATGATGACGATCAGCAGTTCAATCAGCGTGAAGGCGGTGCGGCGATGCGGTCTATTTAACGAGCGTGTGGCGATCATGATTTCGGTTCTCTGCTTCCCCCCCGGAGTCCGGGGCGGAAGATGTCAGGGGTCAGGAAACGGGAGTCAGGAAACAGCGGGATAACGTCGGGTTAAGCGGCGCGAACCACGGCAGACAATCAGCCGGGATTGTGTTGTTGTTTTCTTTTCGCGATCGGAGGCCACCGAGTCAGCTCCGGTTTACCTTCCGTCCGGCACCAATGACTTCAATATCTTCTTTGCGAGCAGCTCATTGATCTCGCGATGTCTCGGCACGGGCTCTGATTTTCCGCTCTCTGGATGATGATAGATGTCGTGCCTGGCACCGTTGCGCAACAGGACACATCCGGCACGTTCGAGTTCAGCGACCAAATCACGGCGTTTCATGCGACCTCGAGCTCTTCGACTTTCCTGATGCCTGGAATATCTTCTGCGGAGAACATTTCGTAGAGGTCGCGCAGGTGCTCCTTGAGATCATCCAAGTTATCACCCTGCGTCCAGTGATCGGGGTGAGAATTCAAATAGCCCAAATACCTGCCGTCCGGTTCCTTCCAGTATGTAAACTTGGTCTTCATGAGTTGCGAACCTTCACTTTTGGGTGCTGAATGCGAGCCGATGTTGTTGCAGCATCGAACGGCGGTTGACCATGGAAGACACGACAGACTTTCGATCGGGAGGATGTCTTGGTTTTGGTTTGATTCGCCCAACTACGACAGGTCATTCAGCAACTTGATGAGCGGCATGAACAGGGCGATGACGATGAAGCCGACGATCATGCCGAGCGTGACGACCATCAGCGGTTCGAGCAGATTCACCAGGCCCTCGACCAGCACACCGACCTCTTCGTCGAAGACATCGGCCACCTTGTAGAGCATGGTGTCGAGCGCGCCCGTTTCCTCACCCACGTCCACCATGTTCACGACGATCTCATCGACCGTCCGCGTTTCGCGCAGGGGCACCGCCATCGTTTCACCCTCGCGAATCGCGGCGATGATGTGTTCATAGGCTTTGTAGAAGACGGTGTTCCCCGCCGTGTCGCGGGTGATGGACAACGCCTCCAAAATCGGCACGCCCGAGGCGATCAGTGTCCCGAGTGTGCGGCACGTTCTGGCCACAATCGACTTGCGGAAGATCAGCCCGAGCAACGGAATGCGAAGTGCGATCCAGTCGCAGACGTACGCTCCCGTTTTGTTCTTTTTGATGATCTTGACCATCAACCAGAGGGCGAACGGGATGGCCGGGCCGAGATACCAATAGTTGACCACGGCATTGCTGATGTTGATCAGCAGTACGGTCATGGTGGGCAGTGTGGTGCCGAAGTCGTCGAAGATCTTTTTGAACTTGGGAATGATGTAGTACATGATGAAGCCGACGATCAGCGTGGCAACCGTGATAACGGCACACGGATAGATCATGGCTCCCTTGACCTTGCGTTTCAGGCTTTCGGCCCGCTCCTTGAACTCGGCCAACCGCTGGAGAATGACTTCCAGCGCACCGCCCGCCTCACCGGCTTTCACCATGTTGACGTAGAGGTTGTCGAACGCCTTGGGCTGCTTGGCCATCGCTTCGGAGAGCGTGCTGCCCGACTCCACGTCTTCGATCACACCGACGAGAGAACTCTTGAGCGGCCCCGGTCGGCACTGGCCTTCCAGAATGCGCAGGCTTCTGAGGATCGGCAGGCCGGCATCTTGCAGGGTCGAGAGCTGGCGGGTGAACGCGCAGAGCTTCTTACCGCTGACTCCCCCGAACGAGAAGCCGCCCCCCTTCTTCTTCTTACTCGCCACCTTTTTCTTGGCGTCGCCCTGAGTCTTGGCATCCCCCTTGGTCTTGCCGCCTTCCTTGGTCTTCTTGCCGCGACCCTTTTCGGCAATCTTGGTGACGAAGAAACCCTTCTCACGAATCTTGGACTGGGCTTCCTGTTCGGAGTTGGCTTCGATGGAGTCCTTCACCTCGAGGCCCGTGTTGTCCATCGCTTCATACTGAAAAGTCGCCATAACCCGTCTCCCGTCTATTACGCTGCACTGCGGCAATTCCAAACGGCGATTCTGCCTCACAGGGGAAGCCGCCGAATCGCGAGGTTCTCTGTTTTCAACTTCAAAACTCGATGAAACACCTTGAACAACAGCCCGGATGGAAGCACGCGCATCGCACGGTCAATGACGACGAACCGATGTCATCAAACTCCATTACACGCGACGTGCCAAACCGTGACCAAACTTTAGATTCATCAACGTAGCCATCACCGCTCCGCGTGATGAGCCTTCCGGGATCAGGCGTCCACTTGTAACAGGCTCATCACGCGGAGCGATGATGGCTACGTTAAAGACATCCCGAAACTCAACCTTGACACGGCACTATTCGACATCTTCCATGACGGTTTCGCGAACGACTTCGTCGATCGTGGTGACGCCATCGAAGATCAGCTTCAGGCCGGCTTCGCGCAGGGTCGTCATCCCCTGGCTGCGGGCGTAGTTTCGTATGTCATCGACGCTGGCGCTGGCCGCGATCAGATCGCGCACCTCGTCGTTCACTTCCAGCAGTTCATAGATGCCGCAGCGTCCCTTGTAGCCCGAGTTGTTGCAGCGCTGACAACCTCGACCGTAATAGAACTTGTATTGCCGCGCCTGGGCGATCGGCAGTTGGAGTTCCATGAGCAGTTCATCGCTCGGCTCGAACTGCGTCCGGCATTCCGAGCAGATTTTGCGGACGAGCCGCTGGGCCAGCACGGCTTCGACGGTCGCGGTGATCAAGAACGTCGGCAAGCCCATGTCGCGGAGCCGGGTGATGGCCGAGGGCGCGTCGTTGGTGTGCAAGGTCGTGAAGACGATGTGCCCGGTGAGCGACGCCTGGATCGCGATCTCGGCGGTCTCCAGGTCGCGCGTCTCGCCGACGAGGATCTTGTCCGGGTCCTGCCGGAGGATGGCGCGGAGGCAGGCGGCGAAGGTAACGCCGATTTCGGAGTCGATGGGAATTTGGATGATGCCGTCGATATCGTATTCGACGGGGTCTTCAGTGGTGACGAGCTTGTCCTCAATGGAATTCAGTTCGCTGAGGGCCGAATAGAGCGTGGTGGTTTTGCCGCTGCCGGTCGGCCCCGTGACGAGAATGATGCCGTTGGGCTTGCTCAG
>JAYUFF010000157.1:0-2576 GCA_043738825.1 Schlesneria sp. | reverse complement strand
GAACGGTGAACCAACTTCCCCACTTCAAACGGCCGCTTCTGCTGCCACTCAACCCTCAACCCTCGACCATCAACCTGCCACCGAAAGACCCCCTCACCCTAACCCTCTCCCCCCCAAGGCGGGGGGCGAGGGGACAAGGCAAGAGAAGGCAAAAGAACCCCTCACCCTAGCCCTCTCCCCCGAAGACGGGGGAGAGGGGACAAGAGTCGTCTTCATACCGTTTCCTGTGAATGCTTCGAGGAACCTGCGCGGGACCGGTTCCTTCGGGGTGCTCGAATTGCCGCGAATCAGCAGGTGTTCGTTGACGCCGTTCCCTTCGAGCATCGCCGGGGCGAGGTGCGATTCCCACTGGACGGCCTTTGCGAGTTCCGCCTCTTCCTTCGTGTCGAGGGCGGGAGGTTGCCAGTCCTTCACGAACAGATCGCGATGTTGGACAAACCAGTTGCCGACTTCGGCCCAGCCCGTTTTCGTCTGCCGCTGCGATTCAGAGGGAGGACTGAACAGACCGTCCAACGCCACGGCTGTCACCGCGCCACTGATCGCTTCGCGATACGACTTGGCTTGCGCTTCCAGCGGCATGCCGGGCTTGACGAACTCATCCATCCAACTCCACGAAACCGGTGGCAACGTGGGTGAAGAGTCTTGTTGAACGACCATCGCGATGCCACATTCGGCATCATCGCCGGGCGTGAACTCTACATGCAGCCGATGCCCTCGATAACCTTCGAGCGAGTGGCCGACCCAATGCCACTCGTTCGGCTTGTCGTGTTTGAACTCACGCAACAACGAGCCATGCAGCGGGCCAACGACGATCAAGTGCGAGTTGACGGCCGCGTAAGCCCGCACGGAACCTCGCACGAGATACCACAGTGTTCCCTTGGTCAGCGTGAACTCGGGCGTGCGGACCATGCGGCCGTGACGATGCCAGCCGCCGAGCGTCCCGTTGTCGTCCTCAACACCCGGTGCAAGTTTGATCTCCTTCCAAAACAGTTCCCGCTCCCAACCGCCGATCGTGGCGACGGAGAATTGCCGTTGGTCGGCAGGCCCGCGCATCTCGAACCGGCCCGGCGGAACGGGCTGCGTGCCGAAGGAGACGCCGTCGTGCAATAGCCGGTCCTCGGGCAGGTTTACGAAATCGACGACGAGGCCATCCACCGGCGCAACACTAGCCCGACGCGCAAGCGAGGGCTGACCTTCTGTGTCTGCGTGCGGCCCTCGCTCGCGCGTCGGGCTAGTCATTTCGGCAAAGCCCTGCAACGGGTGCTGCTTGTCCGCACGAGCCGCATCCAGTTCGACAGTCCAGCGCGCGAGCAGTTCGGCATCGAGCTGCTTCGCTGCTGCGAGGACGTTCGTTTTCTCTCTCGCGGCGGGCGTGAGTCGCTTCCGTTTGTTGTCGGCCGTTTCCAGCGCGGCTCCGTCGGTCAGAGCCTGCTGCGCGGTGAGCAGATACTGATCGAGCTTGTCGAGCGTTGGCCGCGCCGCCTCAATCAGACTCCCCGCCACTTTCATGCGTTGCTGGGTGCGAATCTCCGCGAGTTTCTCGGCAATCTCTCGGTGTTGTGCCTCGGTGTCGATGCGAACCTGCCGGTAACTGCCGCTCAGCGCGAAGCCCGCAAGTGCGTAGTAGTCGCGCTGCGAGATCGCGTCGAACTTGTGATCGTGACAGCGGGCGCATGCGACCGTCAGACCGAGAAACGTTTTCGAGAGGACATCCAATCGATTGTCGATCCGGTCGGTCTCGTCTTTGCGGATATCGACCGGCGAGTGAACCTCTTCGCCGAGGAACCAGAAGCCGGTGCCGAGGATGGATTCGTTGAGGCGGGGTTGATGGTTGATGGTCGAAGGTTGAAGGCCAGCAGCGGATTTTGTCTGACCATCAACCTTCAACCCTCGACCATCAACCTCTCGCCATCGCGGTTCAAGCAAGTCCCCCGCGATGTGCTCCTTCAGCAGTTGGCCATACGGGATGTCGGCATTCAGCGCCCGGATGATGTAGTCGCGATACTGCCACGCATTCGGGATGATTGGCTCGAACTCGTGGCCGCGCGTTTCGGCGAACCTGACGAGGTCCAGCCAGTGCCGACCCCAGCGCTCTCCGAAATGGACCGAGCCGAGCAGCCGATCGACGACGTGTTCGAGAGCTTGCGGTGAATCGTCCTTCACGAAGGCATCGATCTCCTCGACCGATGGAGGCAGCCCGACGAGATCAAAGTAAACGCGACGCAGCAGAACAAGCTTGTCCGCTTGCGGCGCGGGCTTGAGCGACTTCGATTCGAGCTTCGCGAGGATGAACCGGTCCACCGACGTGGCCGGCCACGCGGCGTCCTTCACTGCCGGAGGAGCATGGTCCTTGATCGGCTGCCAGCACCAATGCTCAGCACGGCGCGCGGCCAGATCGAACGGCTTGACCTTCCCGACGGTTGCGGACTCTTTCGGCCAGGGGGCACCGAGTTCGATCCACTTCGTCAGCGTGGCGATTTCCTTGGCGGGCAGCTTCGACTTTGGCGGCATCTGGTACACGTCGCCGTAGTTGATCGCACTCACCAACAAACTGTCGGCCGGTTTGCCGGGAACAA
>JAYUFF010000156.1:0-2576 GCA_043738825.1 Schlesneria sp. | reverse complement strand
TGATGCAGCTCTATTCGCGCGCACAAGCTCAGGGCGTGCCGGTCGTCCCGTCGATCACAACGCCCTACGTCAACACGATCCCTCCCGAAGCCGAGCCTCCGTTTCCCGGCGACCGCGACATCGAACGGCGACTCAAGAGCATCATTCGCTGGAACGCGATGGCGATGGTCGTGCAGGCGTATGCGACCGGTTCGGGGGTCGGCGGTCACATCTCGACGTTTGCCTCTTCGGCCACGCTGGTCGAGATGGGTTTCAACCATTTCTTCCACGCCCGCACGGCCGATCACACGGGCGACATGATTTACTTTCAAGGGCACTCGTCGCCGGGCATGTATTCGCGCGCGTTTGTCGAGGGGCGGCTGACCGAAGAGAACATGAAGAAATTCCGCCGCGAACTGCCTCGCGGGACGGGCCTTTCGTCGTATCCGCATCCGTGGCTGATGCCCGATTTCTGGCAGTTCCCGACCGTGTCGATGGGTCTCGGTCCGATCTGCTCGATCTACCACGCTCGGTTCCTGCGCTACCTGCAACATCGTGGGCTGCTCGACACCTCCAAGTCGCGCATCTGGGCGTTCCTCGGCGATGGCGAGATCGATGAACCCGAATCGCTTGCCCCGATCTCGATGGCCTCGCGCGAGAAACTCGACAACCTCACTTGGGTCGTGAACTGCAACCTGCAACGACTCGACGGACCAGTTCGAGGCAACGGCAAGATCATTCAAGAACTCGAAGGGATCTTCCGTGGAGCCGGTTGGAATGTCATCAAGATCGTGTGGGGCAGCGACTGGCAGCCGCTGTTCGATGCCGACGAGACGGGCGTTCTCGTCAAGACGCTCGGTGAGGTCGTGGACGGTCAGTTCCAGAAGTACAGCGTCGAAACGGGGGCCTACATTCGCGACGACTTCTTCGGTCGGCATCCCGATCTGCTGAAGCTGGTCGAACACCTGAGCGACGATCAGATTCGCAACCTGCGTCGTGGCGGTCACGATCCGGTCAAAGTCTACGCCGCGTACAAGACGGCCACCGAACACAAGGGGGCACCGACCGTCGTGCTGGCTCATACGGTCAAGGGTTTCGGCATGGGTGAGGCCGCCGAGGGAAAGAACACGGCGCACCAAACCAAGAACCTCGAAGAACAGTTTTTGTTGAAGTTCCGTGATCGCTTCGACCTGCCGCTCACCGACGAACAGGCCAAGGCCGCCGCGTTCTACAAACCGGCCGACGACAGCCCCGAGATGAAGTACCTGCACGAGCATCGCCAGAAACTCGGCGGCTACCTCCCGATCCGCGTGCCGACGACGGAGCGGCTCCCGATCGCTGATCGTGCGTCGTTTGCCGAGGCCAACAGCGCGGTTGGCAATGATTGGTCAACAACGAAAGTGCTCGGCCAGATTCTGAAGTCGCTGATGCTCGACAAGGCCATCGGTCAGCGAATTGTCACAATCATCCCGGACGAGGCCCAGACGTTCGGAATGCAGGCGCTGTTCAATCGTTTCGGCATCTACTCCAGCAAGGGACAGCTCTACACGCCCGTCGATGCGGGGTCACCACAGGCTTACAAGGAGTCGCTCACCGGACAAATCCTGATGGAGGGGATCAACGAGGCGGGAGCGATGTCCTCGTTCGTCGCGGCGGGCACGGCGTACGCGAACGTCGGGCTGACCATGATCCCGTTCTACATTTATTACTCGATGTTCGGGTTCCAGCGCGTCGGCGACCTGATCTGGTTGGCGGCCGACTCGCGCTGCAAGGGTTTTCTCTGCGGAGGCACCTCGGGACGCACGACGCTGAACGGCGAGGGACTGCAACACGAGGATGGCCACAGCCAACTGATGGCCGGAACGGTTCCGAACCTGCTCGCCTACGACCCTGCCTTCGGGTACGAGTTGGCAGTCATCGTGCAGGACGGTCTGCGGCGGATGTACGCCGAGGGCGAAGATGTCTTCTACTACCTGTCGGTCTACAACGAGGATTACCTGATGCCCGCGATGCCAAAGGGTGTCGAAGAGGGAATCATCAAGGGACTGTATCCGCTCGATCCGACCGTCCCTGCAAAGAAGCGAGCCACCCGCGCCCAACTGCTCGGCAGCGGCCCGCTCCTGAACGAAGTCATTCGCGCCCAGAAGCTGCTCGTCGAGAAGTACAGCGTCGAGTCGGACGTGTGGAGCGTGACCAGCTACAACGAACTGAAGCGTGAGGCTCAGTCAACGGCCCGCTGGAACCGGTTGCATCCCGGCGCGAAGCCGAAGGTGAGTCACATCGAGCAAGCGTTGAGTGGTCTCAAGGGACCATTCATCTCGTCGAGCGACAACGTGCAACTCGTGGCCGAACAGATTCGCCCGTACATCACCGGCCAGTACGTCGTGTGCGGCACGGATGGCTTCGGTCGCAGCGGATCTCGCGAGGAACTGCGCCGCCACTTTGAAATCGACGCCGAGTGTGTGGCCTACACCACGCTGGTCGCCCTCAGCCGGGAAGGCCAGTTCGACGCAACGAAGCTGCCGCAGGCTTTGAAAGACTTGGGCATCGACCCGGAGAAGGTGGACCCCGCCTTCGCGTGATGGCCACGACCGTGG
>JAYUFF010000155.1:0-2580 GCA_043738825.1 Schlesneria sp. | reverse complement strand
CCGCCGCGACGAAGTGGCTTGCCGATGCGAACGGTGCCAACACCGATCACGCTCAACTTGAGGGCCTGTGGCTGCATCAATCGCACAACGTCGTGAACAGTTCTTTGTTAGAGAAGGTGCTCAAGTCACCCGACTTCCGCGCCCGCGCGGCCGCCGTGAAGGTCGCGACCTATTGGCGCGATCGGCTTTCCAATCCGCTCGATCTGCTGAAGGCCGCAGCGGCCGACGAAGCGCCGCGAGTCCGCCTGATGGCGATCTGGGGCGCGAGTTACTTCCCGCAGGCCGAGGCGACCGAAGTGGTCCTCATCGCGCAGGACAAGCCGACCGACATGTACATCGACCACCTCACGAAAGAGGTCATGCGCACGTTGCAACCGTACATGGACAAGGCGAAGGCCGAGAACCGCCGCGTGGCGTTCACGACCGAATCGGGAGCGCGCTACTACCTGAAGAACCTCAACAACGATCAGCTTCTCGCCGAGAAGAAGGATCGACTCGTTTTCGTTGAGATGTTGAACCGTCCCGGCTTGCGTGACGAGAACCGGCGCGAAGCAATTACCGGGCTGGCCAAGCTCGACAACAAGCCCGAGCTGCGCGTCGTGATGGACGCGATCGGGTCACTCGATGCCAAATCGGCCAACGCCGACACGACGGTTGTGTTTGACCTCGTTCGTCAACTGACCGGCCGCAGTTCCGCTGAACTAACATCCGCCCGAGCCGAACTGGAGAGGCTCGCCACCTCGGCCAAGCAGCCGATCTTCCGGCAGATCGGTTTCGTGTCGCTCATCAATGTGGATGGTGGAGTCGATCAGGCATGGAAGCTCGCGACGACCGACGCCAAGCGGCTGCAAGACTTCATCAACGCGATGCCGCTCATCGGCGATGCGTCTGTCCGTGCGACGCTGTACGAGAAGATCGAGCCGCTCGTCAACGGGCTGCCCGAATCGCTCGGCGGCGGTGGCAAAAATACGAAGGGGACTCAGGGCCGCTTCGTTCGCATCGAACTTCCTGACAAGGGAACTCTGACGCTGGCCGAGGTCGAGGTCATGAGCGGTGGAGTCAACATCGCCCGCAAGGGCCGCGCGTCACAGAAGAACACCGGTGCGGGCGGCGATGCGGCGAAGGCCATCGACGGCAACAAGTCGCCCACCTACGGAGACGGTGGTCAAACGCACACCGAAGAAAACACCGGCAACCCGTTTTGGGAAGTCGATCTCGGCGACGAGCAGCCGATCGATCAGATCATCATCTACAACCGAGGCGACGGTGATCTCGGCTCGCGTCTCGCCAACTTCACGCTCAAGGTTTTGGACGAGAAGCGCGGCGAAGTCTTCAAGAAAGAGAAGAACAACGCGCCACGAGTCAGCGTCGCGTTTGAACTCGGCGGTGGCGGTGCCGAATCGCTCGTGCGGCGTGCCGCGATGAACGCCCTCACCTACGTGCGCGGTCAGGAACCGAAGACGTTCGCCACGCTGAGCAAGTTCGTGAAGGAGGATGTCGATCGAGCGGCGGCCATTCGCGCCCTGCAACGCCTGCCTCGCGCCACCTGGCCCAAGGAAGATGCGACGGGGATGCTGAATGTCCTCATCGAATCGATCAAGAAGATCCCCGCCGCCGACCGCACGTCACCGGCAGCTCTCGACGCACTCGAGTTCGCGGACGCGTTGACCTCACTCCTTCCGCCCGATCAGGCGAAAAACACTCGCAAGACGCTGGGCGAACTTGGCGTGCGCGTCATCAAGATTGGAACGATCTTCGAGAAAATGTCGTTCGACAAGGACGTGATCGTCGTGCAGGCTGGCAAGCCGGTCGAGTTCCTGCTCGAAAACAGCGACCTCATGCCGCACAACTTCGCGATCCTGCAACCCGGCTCGCTGGAGGAGATCGGTCTGGCGTCGGAGGCCCAGGCGCAGCAACCCGGCTTCGCCGCTCAGCATTACATTCCCAAGTCGAACAAGGTGCTCGCCAAGAGTACGTTGTTGCAGCCTCGCGATTCGGAAAAACTCAGCTTCACCGCACCGTCCAAGGCGGGAGTCTATCCGTTCGTCTGCACCTACCCCGGTCACTGGCGGCGGATGTATGGAGCCTTGTACGTCGTGCCCGATCTCGAAGCGTACCTCGACAATCCCGAGGCATATCTGTCGTCGGCCCAGATCGCGGCGCAGGATGCGTTGCTCAAGGACCGTCGTCCGCGCACCGAATGGAAACTGGATGACCTCGACGAGGCGGTGGCCGAGATGACCAAGTCTCACGGTCGCAGCTATGGCAACGGCAAGCAGCTCTTCACGGTTGCCAACTGCGTCGGCTGTCACAAGCTGGACGGAGTCGGCCGCGAGTTCGGCCCCGATCTGGTGAAGCTCGAACCCAAGTGGCTGACGGCCGACATCCTGAAGGAGATCCTCGACCCGAGCCTCAAGATCAACGAGAAGTATGTCTCGAATATCATCGAGCTGGCCTCGGGCAAGGTCGTGACGGGCCTCGTGGTGGAGGAGACTCCCGACGTGATCAAGCTCGTCGAGAACCCGCTGGTCAAGTCCGACCCGATCATCATCAAACGGGGCGACGTGGTCGACCGCCAGA
>JAYUFF010000154.1:0-6807 GCA_043738825.1 Schlesneria sp. | reverse complement strand
TAACCCGCAGCGTAAGCGAGGGCGATGACAAGAGGCGTTTTCCCTTGTTTCCCTCGCTTACGCTTCGGGTTGCTGGGGTAAAGTAAGTGCCATTGGGCGTCAGCCCCCGGACTCTTCACGACAGAAGTCCGGGGGCTGACGCCGCCCGGCTCACCAAGACTCCATTTGAGAACGGACTCATCGACGACCGTGTGAAGTATAACTCGGCCGGGGAGCTGCTCGTTTCTGTTCGGGCGGGGGCGTTTCCGTTAGCTTGCCGCAGCGATTTTCCGGCGGCTGGTCCGCACTTCTCACGAACACGATTGGCATCGACGCTCGCCCATGACGCACTGGACCAAGACGATTCCGTTTCAGGTGGACATTGCCGGCGTGATTCAGGTCATGGGGCAGTCGCTGTACAGTCGGACGGACACTCCGGTGCGCGAGCTGATCCAGAATGCCCATGATGGAATTCAGCGGCGGCGGCAATTGGAGCTGTCGTACTCCGGACGGATCGACATCCGGCAGGATGCGGAGCATCGGACGCTGACCGTTTCGGACGATGGGATTGGGCTGACTGCCGAAGAGGCCGAACGGTTCCTCGGGACGCTCGGCATCGGCATCACCGGTTACTTGAAAGGGCGATTCAGCGATCGGACGGAGCTGTCCGGCCGAAGTGAATCGGACAGCCGCGGCGACAATCTCAGTCTCGGTGACGGTGGGACTCGCGCCGGCAGTGCAACGGCCGGTGATGGCAGCAGTTTGATCGGGCAGTTTGGCATTGGCTTGTTCAGTTCGTTCATGTTGGCCGAGCGGTTGGTCGTCGAATCGCGCAAGCTCGGATGCGGCGAAGGGGTTCGCTGGGAAGCGGGGGCCGCCACAGAGATCGAAGTCTCGGGGATCGACCGCGACTCGATCGGCACGACGGTGACGCTGCATCTCAAGCCCGAGTTCGCCTTCTTCGCCTCAGAGTTGGAACCGCTGCAACAGGCGGTGCAGGAGTTCGCGGACTTCCTTCCCCTTCCCATCTTTGTGAATGGCGAGACGGCGCGGACCAACGTCATCAATGTCGCGTGGTTCGATCCGACGCCTGAAGATGAAGCGATCGAACTGGCGCTGGCGGAGTACTTCGAGGAATCGCCGCTGGACGTGATCCCCCTGCGAACCAGTCACCCCTCGGTCATTCAAGGGGCGTTGTATGTGACGCCGCAGCGGACTCCGGGCTTCAGCGGCGACGCGACGGTGGCGGTCACGCTGCGACGCATGGTGATTTCGAGGCACATTCAGGGGCTGCTCCCCGAATGGGCGGGCTTTCTGCGGGGAGTGCTCGAACTGCCCGAGTGTTCGCCGACCGCCAGCCGCGAGGATCTGGTTCGAGACCAGCGATTCGAGGCGGTGAAAAGTTCGCTCGAAGAATTGCTGTTCGCGCACTTCGAGCGGCTGG
This sequence comes from Schlesneria sp., assembly GCA_043738825.1. GTDB lineage: Bacteria > Planctomycetota > Planctomycetia > Planctomycetales > Planctomycetaceae > Schlesneria. The sequence continues at coordinate 5,384 of JAYUFF010000154.1, read as the reverse complement.
CGAAACAAGACTCGACCAAGTGGCAGTCGATCATCACCTGGCACCGCTACACGCTCGCAGGGGCCGCGCTGACTCAGCCGCGATTGCGGGCGCTGCTGGCCAAGTCGTATCGCTTCGGCACTTCGTTCGAGGGGATGACGTTTGACGACATCTTCAGCCAGAGCGACGCGGACCCGCTGTTCGAGTCGGAGGCCGACCACGTCCTGTGGTACAACCCGGATCGGCGTCAGGAAGGCTGGATGAACAACCTCTTCGCCGGCCATGCGACTCCCTGCGTTCACACGCTGCTGGCGTTTGAGGAATCGTTGTTGGCCGCGATGATCGCCGATCGGATCAACTCGGGTCAGGTCGTTGACCTGCGGATTGCCAGCCCGTCGGCCCCCCACTTCGCCGAGGGCATTCTCGGAGTTCGCAACATCGAACCGGCACCGGACGAATGGCAGGAGTTCCTGCACGAGACACAATCCGACATTTTCTGTGCGGACTTTCTCGATGACCGTCAGCCTGTGATGGCCTTCCTGAACGAACGTCGTGCGCTGTTGAAGACGTTTGACGAACTGCGGAAGGAAGGGACGATCCCGCCCGGTTTTCAACGGCTCATCGACGCCGAGCTGCGGGACGAAACCGAATCGGCCAACGAAGTGTTGCTCAACCGACGGCATCGGCTGGTCGGACGGGCACTCGAACAATCGACGGGCACGCCACTGGCCAGCGTCCTGCGATTGCTGGTCGTCAACGCGCTGACCGGAGCCGGCGCGGTGCTGGACCGCAAACTGCATGGCCAACAAGCCGAAGACCTCGACTGGATTGCCGAAGCGCTGTGGGGTCGAAAATGAGAGGCTCTCCGCAAAGAAAAGGCTTGTTTTCGGGGTGCCACGGTCACGGCTTGGCCGTGCTGTGGTTGTCGCGCAGACACGGCCAAGCCAAGCCATGACCGTGGCACCCCAGCCAAGACTTCGACACCTGTTGCGGCAAGTCCAGTTCTCGGACAGCCTCTGAGAATTGGAGATCAGAGATCGAAAGGCCAAGCGGCCGGCAAGCCGCTTCAAAAACAACGTCGAGCCGTGAAATTGAACGACCGGACGAATCGAAGCCTGACGCGCAAGCGAAGGAGCAACGCGGTGACGGTCTTCGCGCGCGTCAGGCTTCGATCGGTCGATTGATTTCACGCTGCGGCCCAATTCATCGAGATCCCCCGACACCTGGCAAGGAACTGACATGAGCGACGAGACTTTGGATGTTGATGCCCATATCGCCGAATTGGAACAGCGCATTCAAGACCTTCGGCAACTGAGCCTGGACGGTTCGTCGTGGCGGCTCACCCGCGAGTTGAAGCGATTTGCGAAACGCGAGCAGCGGGTCGTGGCCTATTTGACGGCGAACTTCTACTTGATGAACGACGCGCGCAGCCTGTACGAGCCGCAGGCGGGCAAGGAAGCTGCGCTCGAAAACATTGCGCTGCTGGAGAGCGAGGAGTTGGCTCGCAAGTTTCAACCCGACTTTCCGGAAGGGGCCTATCAACACACGGTGGCCTGGATGTCGACGTGCAGCTACGACAACCTGGCCACTCACATCGCGCAGATGGACGGGTACAACTCCGAGGGGATTCACGAGTGCATCGCCGACGGCCTGCAGGTCTGCCGCCGCACGGGCAAGATGGAATGCACCTCCTGCTTCCGCGAGTACGCGGGGTCGGTGTACCGGGCGGCTGACGATCTCGACATGGTGATCCATCACGCTCGCGCCGGGATCGCTCACACCGCGCACGAGGGTCGCATGGACCGGCGCTGGGTCAGCGGAAAGAACCTCGCGAACGCGCTGTCACTGTCGGGTGATTTGAACGCCTCAGTCGAGGCTTATCAGCAGGCGGTTTCATTCATTCCGGGGTATCACAACAAACTGAATGCCTGGCTCGACGTGAACATCGAACTGGAATCGTTGTTGTGGTTGCAGGGCCGCGAGACGGAGTGGCCGACACTGCTCAAGACACTCAACCCCGGTGAGCCTCCCGTCGCGCCGCCACTCGGTGAGTCTCCGGGAGTCGAACGCGACCTGGCCTTGCGCGACGCGATCATCGCGACCTGCCGGGGAGACACGGCCAAGGCCATTCAACTGCTGACTCACTGGGACCAGTTGCTGCTGTCGCGGGGATGTCTGTCGCACTGGTTCGAGACCCGGCTGCGATTGATCGCGACACAGTTGCTGGCCGGAAATGAATCGCAGGCGCAGGCCCTTGGCAAACCGTTGGAAGCGAAGGCGAGACCGGCTCGCGATTGGTTGACGATCCGCAGACTGACTCAACTGTTGTCAGGTGAAGTCGCGCCGAATCCGCTCGCGTCCGTCAAGGCGTTCACCGTGGGGCCGTTCGCGCCGAAACAGAACTTACCAGCGAACGGCGATTCGACACCAAGCACTTCGACCACTGCCGAGTCTGTCGCGGCAGCGACTCACGGATCGGTCGTTGTTGCGTCGCCGCCGCAAACTCCGCTGCGTGATCGCATCGCCGAGTTGCAGACGCTGTGTCAGGCGGCGGAAAGTCAGGAGTTGGCCAATGCGGCCGTCGATGAGCTTCTTGCCATCGATCACGCGAGCGTCACAGACGGTCAGGATGCCGGCATGCTCGTTTGGATGGCGCTGTTGATGTCCGGCCAGCTCGAACGTTGCCGCGATGCCTGGAATTGGGGCCGGCCGTTCGTGGAGCGATTCTCCCACGATGCGGCCACGATCAACGTCTTGGCGACGCTGGCGTGGGCGGCTCGAAACGAAGTGGGTTCCACGGGCGAAGACGACACCACTGTCGCAGCGGCTGCCGACCGGATCGCAACGCTCGAACAAATCGAGAAGTGGTATCGCGCGTCGCTCGATCTGGACTCGGAACACGCGCGGAACCACGCCCGCGCCGCACAGTTCTTCTGGAGCATCGACCGTGAGGGTGAAGCCGAGCGGTGCTGGGCGCGCAGCTTCCGGTTGAACCGCAGCGAATCGCGAGTCGCCCTGCAACTGTCACAGGTCTACAACGCCACCGACCGCCGGGCCGACGGATTGGCCGTGCTCGACATGTGCATCCGCGAAGGGGTCGAGGATCCCGATCTGTTTTGGGATGCCGGTTTGTCGGCGCTGGCCCTCGAACGCTGGGAACTGGTCGTGACCTACCTCGACCGATACGAGGAACTCGCCGCCGAAACCCCTTGGACGCAGTACTATCGTGCGCTGGCTTTGCTCGAACTGCACCGGCCCACGGCGGCGCTCGACGCTTTGGACATCGAGGCGAAGCGCAGTCCCGAGCATTTGTTCGGAGTCACCTTGCTCCGTGCCAAGGCCCATGCCGATCTGGGCGACAAAGCCGAGCTGCGGCAGCAGTTGAACAGCCTGCTCGCGATTCCATTGTCATCGGTGGACTACCTGTCTCTCAGCGGTCTGGTTCGATTGTTTGAAGTGCTCTGCACCACCGCCGCGTCTCTGCCGGAGTCGGACGGACTCAGGCTCGACATCGAGTCACTGGCCCTCCAAGCCGGCATGCTGCCCGACGCGCACTTTGAACGGCAGCGACTGGCTCAACCGAAGTCCGAGGGGATCCACTTCTACGTCGTCGAGATTCGACAGCCGCTCGACGAGCACTGGCCGACTTCGCACGGATGCCTCTCTGGCCAGGACGATTGGACCGGCTATCTCGCGCATTGGGGAGTCTTGGCCGACGACGAAGAGACCGCGAAATCCAACGTCCTCGCCGCCCAATCGCGCTGTTACCCACTTCCCGCCGAGATCCGCAGCGTCACTCGGCAAGGCGAAGGCTACAACGACTCCCCCGGCCTCACTTGGCAGGGTCGCCGGGACTCTGATGCCGATCTTGATCCTGACCCAGTCGAGTAATCCTGGATGCGCCCGACAGCTCTTCACCGTGAGTAATTCAAAGGTGTCAGGAGCGACACTGTTCGGCACTCGGGTTGCTTGAGTTGATTCAAGCGGCAGAGACGGGCGGTTGAGTCGCGGCGACTGGTTTGCGCGCGAGCATGGCGGCGCGTGAACCGCAGGTTCGGCAGTGGAAGAGCGGCTGCGAGTTGTGGGGGGCGCAGGGACAAAACTAAGGTGACAGGAACCGTATCTAGTTAACTTTCCCGTCCGTAGCTAACTACTAGCCGTATTTGGTTCCTGACACCTTTGTATTTCCCAGCCTGACGCGGTCGAACTATTTCTGCTTTGTTTCCGGAAGATATCCCTTCTCGACTAGCAGCGCCTTCAACGCCCGATACGAGCGTTTTTTGTCCTCCGAGTCGATCTGATTCTCCCTGCCATCATCAAACCAACTGCCGTTGAGAATCGAGTCATCGAATTGTCCCAAACGCGGATCGGCACCCGCTTCGATGAGTTTGATCATCGCGTCGTACAGACCATTTCCCATAGCCACCCGTAACGGCCGACGCCCGTATTGGGAGGAATGGTTCACGTCCGCGCCCGCATCGATCAATTCCACGACGTTCCGCGATTGGCGTGCATCGATGGCATAATAAATCGGGGTGCTGTTCGGAGAATGCCGGTTGCCGGTGTTTGGCTGATTGGGATTGCCGCCGTGCTGGAGGGCTTCGTGCAGCCAGAAGACATCGCTCTGTTCCGCAGCGAGATGAACGGCGGACGTTCCCTGGGCATCGCAGATGTTGGGGTCCGCGCCCTTCGTCAACAGCTTCGTGTAAATGTCTTTGTTGCCCGCCTTGATTGCCGCGTGCAGTGACGTTTCGCCGCCGGTGCCTCGGGCGTTCACATCAACTCCTTCGGCGAGTAGTTTGTCGGACAATTGGGCGTCCCCGCTTTTGATGGAATTCACGAGCCGCTTGTCGCTGCATCCCGCCGAAAGGGACAGCCACACGCACAACAGAACGGTCTGACGGATTTGCATCGACCGGAATCGCATGGCTACCCGCTTTCAATCTTGGACACATCCGGAACGGCATCGACCACCGCCAGTGCCAGTTCAAAGCTGCCACCACCGAAACTCTAGCCCATCGCGTCAAACAGCCCAGCCAAGACATCATCCATCAAATGACGGCTATAAGGCTCCATCAAATAACTGATAGGCGAACGAAACAACGGGCGGGTGTGGCTGGGGTCGGCACTTCGTCGCCCCCCAGCGTTCGCAACCAGACTCTTCGTCACCGACAGACCAGCCACGGCAGCGGCTCGCCCGCCTTCGGCAGCTTCACGAGTTGGACTCCCGTCACGGCCGGATTCAGGGCGACTTCGGCCAGCGTCGCGGCATCGGGTTCGTTGTCGAGGTTGAGGACCGCGATGGCGTCTCCACCCGGTTCGTTCTTCTCGCGACCGAGGGCCATGTGGGCGATGTTCACTCCGTGCTCGCCGCAGACCGTGCCGATGTAGCCGATCACGCCGGG
>JAYUFF010000153.1:0-2582 GCA_043738825.1 Schlesneria sp. | reverse complement strand
CGGCTCACAAAATGTAGGGTGGGCATTGCCCACCAACTCACAACGCATTGTGGTGGGCAATGCCCACCCTACGATTTGTTAGGCAAAGCCGGCGTCAGCCCCCGGACTCTTCACGACAGAAGTCCGGGGCTGACGCCGCCCGGCTCACCAAGACTCAAACTGAAAAAACATCTCATCAAGGACCGCGTGAGGTTTAACACGCCCCAAGGAGGGGCTCTCTGTTCACGTCCACGTGACCACCAATGAGCGACTGCACCCAACTTGTCACGTTCGGCGACGAGCTGCCAGCCCTCGCCATCGATCAGCACCGTGGAACGGGCCATGTCCTGAGCTTGGGCGACGGAGGCCATCAAAAAACAGACGGTTGCGAGTGTGTAGCGAGTCATGTGCGAGTTCCTTCCAGACATCGGCGTTGTCAGATCGTTGGCGCACTCTATCGGTCGATGTTCGATTCGGCGATGGTTCGCGACCTCACCGCGTTGCCCGCACTCGGTGTTGGCGAGTAGAGTGTTCGTGGCTCGAACGGACCACCGAAGTTGCACTGCTGTTGAGATGTCAGAATGCTCGCCGAAATCATCGCCATCGGGACGGAACTGACCTCCGGGGCCAAGCTCGATACGAACAGTCAGTGGCTCAGTCTGGAACTGGCCGAGGTCGGGATCACGGTGCGCGCGCATCTGACCACGTCGGATGATCTCGAGGGGATGGCCGAGGCGATCCGGGCGGCGGCGTCTCGTAGCGACGTGGTGGTCATCACGGGAGGGCTTGGCCCGACGCTGGACGATCTGACGCGCGAGGCCCTCGCCAAAATGGCCGGCGTCGAACTGGTGCTGCACGAGCCGTCGCTCGAACACGTCCAACAGATGTTCGCGAAACGAAACCGACCGATGCCCGAGCGAAATGTGATGCAGGCCATGTTCCCACACGGAGCCGAACCGCTCCCGAACCCGCGCGGAACCGCGCCCGGCATCTGGATGAGCGTCCCGCGCCCCGAGGGTGGTGTCTGTCACATCGCCGCCATGCCCGGCGTGCCCAGTGAAATGAAGCAGATGTACCGGCAGCAGGTCTTGCCGCGCCTCGACGGCGGCGGCCGATTCATCCGCCGCGCCCGCATCAACTGCTTTGGCATTGGTGAATCGGCGGCCGAAGAGATTCTGGGAGACCTCACCGCGCGCGGCCGCGATCCCGATGTCGGCATCACCGTTCACGAGGCCACGATCACACTGCGCATCACGGCTGAGGGAGCCAGTGCCGACGAATGCCAGGACAAGATCAAGAAGGCTCGCGACACGATCATCAACCGAATGGGAACGCTCGTGTTTGGAGTCGAAGACGAAGAGCTGGAGCATGCCGTCATCAGGCTGCTCAATCAGCGACGGGCGTCACTCTCGACAGCCGAATCGGGCACGGGCGGTTTGCTGTCGTACCGACTGACGGGCGTGAGTGGCTTCGACACGTGCTACAAGGGGGGCGTGGTCGTTCCGACTCACGCAGCCAAGCGCGACATGCTGGGTGTCGATCCGCTGTTGCTGCGTCACTACGGAGATATCAGCTCGGAAGCGGCTGAAGCGATGGCGAAGGGCTGCCGCCAAAAGTTCGCCACCAACTTCGCGCTGGCCGTGACCGAGTGGGCGATGTTCAAGCCCGACGACCCGTTCGCGACAGTCCCGGCCAGCTACGTCGCGCTCGCCACGCCCACGGGCGTCCACGTCGAAAAGGTCCAACACTTCGGCGACCCCGAAATCGCCAAGAGCCGCACCGCCAAGACCGCCGTCAACCTGCTGCGACTGCATCTGATCGGCGGCTGAGCGTCCTCACCAGTTTGATTTCGGTAGAGGTTGGATCGCGATCGAAACTGATGTCCGGCCATAGAAGCCTGAAGCGCAAGCGAAGGAGAGCTTCGCTTGCGCTTCAGGCTTCTATGGCCGGTACGCCTTGGAGTAATGCGGCTAGAACGTCCAGACCGCTTCGTTGCGCGAGGAGCGAATGTGGAGATGGTGTTGTAGGCCGACTTCGTTCATTGCGCTGGCGACGGCAGGTGACAGGCGGCAGAGGATCGCAGTGCCTCCATATTCTTCGATGCCATCGTGGAACGACTGCACTACGGCGAGGCCCAGATCGTCGATGAGTCGCAGACTGGCGAGATCGACCACGACACGGCGCGGCTTGCGCAGGGCGATCAGTGAGTCGAGTTCCTCGGCCACCGTTTCAAAGTTCTCTTCGTCGAGAGTGTCGATGGTGAAACAGACGATGGTGATGTTGCGGACCTGTTCGACATAGAAGCTGCTGGCTGTTGCCACCGTCATTGTGTCACCTCGCTACCTTCCCTGAGTTGTGAAGAGGATGCTCAAGATTTGAAGCCATGAATCGTTGGAGGGGCCGCCGACCGGTTCCGCTGAGTCCAACAGCTTTGCTCAAGATGGCGGACAACCTAACCCGCAATTGTGAAGCGGAGTGGAAGTCTGTGTGAAAAGTGCGGGAGCGGGCGATTGGTGCTTCCTCCCTCCCCTCGGCGGGGAGAGTTGGGGAGGGGGGCGATGGGCGAGTTGGCGTGCCACTCATCCCCCCTCCCCGGCCCTCCC
>JAYUFF010000152.1:0-6827 GCA_043738825.1 Schlesneria sp. | reverse complement strand
CCACCGCACCGCGACCTTCGGGATGAATATCCGTGATGCGATAGGCGTCGGCCGTCGAACCGTAGCCGACAACCTCTCCGTAGATGCGAGCTCCGCGCTGACGGGCATGTTCGAGTTCTTCGAGCACCACCATCCCCGCTCCTTCTCCGAGCACGAATCCATCGCGATCGCGATCGAACGGGCGCGACGCTCCCTGCGGGTCTTCGTTGTGAGTCGAGAGTGCCGTGAGCAGATTGAAGCCGGTGACTCCGAAGGGATGAATCATGCTGTGAGCACCGCCGGAGAGCATCGCATCTGCGTCTCCGCGGCGGATGAGTTCGGTCGCTTCGCCAATCGCCTGGCTCGAAGCGGCACAGGCGGTCAGGCAGTTGAGGTTCGGCCCCTGCGCGTCGAACAGGCCCGCCAGATGTCCGGCCGGCATGTTTGGCTCCTGCTCCAACTCGGTTTGCGCGTGCAGTTTTTTCAGCCCGGCTCGCGTGAAGACTTCGAGATCAACCTCACCGTTGATCTGAGATTCGGCAATCAGCCCCATAATGGTTTGAAAGTCCTGCTGTCCTTCGCCAGCTCCTAGGTAAACACCAAACCGGGCGGGATCGAGTTTTCCATCGAGCAAGCCCGAATCGTCGATGGCCTGCTTGGCAGCCCCGACTGCAAACCGGATGTTTCGGCCCGAGAATTCAAACCGCTGGGGGTCATCAACATACTGGCGGAAATCGTATCCTTTGACTTCCGCCGCGAACTTCGTGGGGAAATGTGAGGCATCGAAATGCGTGATGGCACCGATGCCGCTTCTGGCTTCGCGCAGAGACTCCCACATCGTCTCGACCGAATTCCCGATGGGGGTCACGACACCAATGCCTGTTACCACGACTCGTCGCCTCATCTCAAATCCTCCTCGCAGCCACGGTCGTATCAGCGGCTCGCAGTCCCTGCACAGATGGCGACCGTGTTGAGTGCCTCCCGACAAACCGACGGGAATCGCCTGCTACTTCAGCCGCGCATCACCCGTGCTTGAACTGTTGCCCGCCTTGCCCACATCGAGAACGCCTCGCAGCTGAGCAAACACACCGTTCATTTGGTGTGCATCCACAAAACCAGCCGCCGTCCCATCCACGTGTGCAAAAACAATCTCACCGTCTGCAACAAGTCGATCACCCACATGCGCGCTCACTTCCACTATTCCGCCTTCGTCGCGCGAGTCCACGAGTTTCACCGAATAGGTGAGCGTGTCGCCGGGGCAGGCCCATCCGTGAAACGTCATGCGCGGCACTTTGGCCAGGATCACCATGCGAGAAAACTGCCGCTGTTCACCCAGCAAAATGCCACCGGTTTGAGCCAACCCTTCCAGTATCAATGAGGCGGGCATCACGGGAAAGCCCGGTTGGTGGTCGTGCAGATGGTCCTCGGACAAGGTCACATTCTTGATCGCCTTGGCATGTGAGCCGCTCTCGAACTCAACAAATCGATCAACCCAAAACCAGCGCATGCGAAACCCCTCGACTGCGTCACCGATGGGGCCAAGCCACCGGAGCGCCGCTTGCTCATTTTCGGCTCACTGGATTAGGAGCCGAGCTTCGTGGCCAGAAAATTCACCACCATGCCGACCGTGAACAAGTCTTCGACATTCTCGACCCGAGGATCTTGTGACAACTTGTCGAAGGTTTCTTTGTCGGCATGCGGCAGGCGAGTTCGCAGTTCAACCAGGCCTTTCTCTGTGACACGGCCGTTTTCCGCAAAGCCAGCGTCGGCGGTGAAGAGGCTCTCCGGAAACAGTTCGTTCCGAGGGATCTTTGTGCCGAAGTTCTTTTCGAGTCGAAAGACGATGTCCAAGAAGTCGATCGACTCGGCTCCCAAGTCCGCCTTGAGACGTGCGGACGGAGTGACCTCGTCGTCGTCGAGTCCGAGGGCATCGACCAGTGTTTCTTTGACTTTCTCGAAGATTTCGTCGCGTGAAGGCATCCAAGATTCTCCTGCGGAGGCAACTCGCCGAGTACTTGTGCTCGACGAACCACGGTTCCACTCAGTGCGGCCCCTCGTTTGGCGGTTGACTGCTGGGGCAAAGTAGCGGCCAACCGAATACCACTTATTTCAAAGCCGTGACTCAATGCATCGTTGCGGAATCAAAACCACTTCCGGCTTTCAAACTCAGAAACCCAACGAACTCCATCCGTCTGACCGCAGGGACACGGCCCGTTCGTTCAACGTCGTTGACTAACCCATTCCACCCAGCGTCAATCCACCATCGACCTTCAAGATCTGTCCCGTGATGTAGCTGGCCTCTTCGGAGGCAAAGAACAAGACCGCGTTCGAGATGTCTTCGGGCTTGCCCAACCGTTTGACGGGGATCGCATTCTTGATTTTGTCGCCAGCCAAGTTGACCACCGCCACCGTCATGTCAGTTTCGATAAAACCTGGGGCGACGCAATTGACCGTGATTCCTCGCTTGGCATACTCGACTGCCATGCAGCGCGAGAAGCCTTCGATACCGGCCTTGCTCGCCGCATAGTTGGCTTGGCCGGGGTTCGAGAAGTCTGCCGAAACGCTCGACATGTTGATGATGCGTCCGTAACGAGCCGACATCATCGGGCGAACGACAGCCTGACAGAAGTTGAAGACGCTGGTCAAATTGGTGTCGATGACCTGCTGCCACTCTTCGGTCGACATGGCCAGGATCGGCTTGTCGCGGATGATGCCGGCGTTGTTGACGAGAATGTCGATCTTGGACCACTTCGCCAGCACTTGCTCGACGACGGCATCGGCTTCAGGCTTTTTGCTCACGTCCGCCTGCAAGGCCCACACGTCGCGACCCTGAGCCGTTTGCTCCGCCGCCAGTTTCTCGGCGGCTTCTGTGTTGGATTGGTAGACGAACGCCACCTTCGCGCCGGCCTCGGCCAATTGACGAACAATGGCTTTACCGATGCCGCGACTGCCGCCTGTCACCAACGCGATTCGTCCCGAGAGATTCATCGAGAAATTTTCCTTCTGCCGTTACCCGATTGCCGAATCGTTCCCACGTCACTCAACGATCCGGTTCTGAACCACAGCCCACCCAGAGGTGCTGTCTGTCTGTCTGTCTTGTCTTTCAGTGCCACTCGTCAGGCGAAAGCCTCGCCGCTTTTAAGACGATTCGAGAATCAAAGCCTCACGCGGGAGGCTTCCAGATTTGTTGGAAGATACCACGATACACCTCTCGTCGATGCGCATCCGACGCTTCCAGTTCGGGGTTACGATCCGAAAGGTTGAACGCCTCCAAAGACAACCGAGCGGAAACTGCGGAGCTTCCGTTGACCGTCCCACTGCCGTTGAAGTCCCAAACCGCTCCGTGCCTCTTTTTGACCGACATCTGAACCAGCAACGTGTTACCGGGAGAAACAAACGTGTTGTATCGGACGGCTCGAACCTCTTTCAGGAGGATCGTACTCTGAGCGAAGTCCTCCGAATGCCGGATCAGCCAACCTCCGGCCTGAACCAGCGTTTCCAGCATGAGCACGCCCGGCATCACCGGAAAGCCGGGAAAATGATCGGCGAGGTACTCTTCGGCGAGCGACAAGTTCTTGAGCGCCGAGACCGACTGGTGCGGCACAAGTTCCGTAATTTTATCAATGAGCAGAAAACGCATGCCGTCGATCCAAGTCCATCTTTTACGAATCAAAGCCGTCCGGTCAAAAGCCATCGAAAACGGTTCGGCATTCTATTGGTCGAGGGAATGCCCCACAACCGTCAACTCCCCATGCGGTGCCCGCAAATCAAATGTCTCCGATGATAACGACGAGCCTCAAACGCCGTCAGCCTGGAGAATGAATCCTCCGGGCTGACGGGTAATGCCAGGCAATCCAGGCTCGATCACGCTGCTCCCGATCACTCTTCATCGGTGGGCAGTGGGACCAGTTCGTTGCTGTTCGATGATCCCCCCGACGCCGTATTGACCGACTGCGGGCGAACATCCATCGAGTTCTTCGTCACTCGCGTGGCCGTCCGGCCATCCAAAATTAGCCGGGCCGCCTGGCGAAGCTCGTCGTCGCTCAAGCGTCGGAGATTTCCGAGCTCGACCAGCGGCTGCATCATCCGCGAAACGCGAGAGACCGTGGTTTCCATCAGGCTGATCTCCAGTAGATTGCGACGCATCTCTCCCAGAACTTGAATCTGCGAGACGAACTCTTCGTGAAAGCCGCCGAGCAGTTCCAGAGTCTGAATGGCATCGATCACGGACTTCGACCGGCTCGCCAGAGTCCCCTGCAATTTGAGCATCCCGTCGAGGTTCTGTTGTGACGCCACGAGGTTGAGATCATTGCCATTCAGTTGATTGTTGAGAGCGATCAAGCTGGCAGCGCGTTCCGTCGCGACTTCCACTTGCTGTCCGCCGTTCGCCAGACGCAGTTCCAACGCGACCAACTGATCCGACACCGACTGAGCCGCTTCCAGATTTTCAGCGGCCTCGTTCAGCCCCGTCTTCAAGTTGGCGAGGCCCTTCAGTCCTTCAGCGGCTTGAGTCAGGCCCTCGTTCTGTCCACGCAGTTCCTGACCCAAAGCGACCATTTGGTTCAGAGTCCCCTTGGTCAGTTCAATGTCTTGCGCCTGAGTGCGAACGGTGTTCTTGATCGCCACGATTTCATCGAGCGTCTTCGCGGCCGACTCGTTCGTTTCTCGCTGAGCCACCAAACGGTTCTCGACCGCCTGCATTTGCTCGAACGCGCCGTCGGCGGCTTCGATGACGGGCCGCTGCTCGATCAGACGTGACTGCAACCGCGAGACCAGTTCCAGGGACTTCGTCGCTTCACCGTTGTGCGCAGCCTCGTCGATCAGTTTGCCGCGCAATTCGCGGATTGTTTGCAACGCCAGACGAGCCTCTTCGGTCTGTCCCTGCTGAGTCTTCAAGCTCGACAAGAGGCTGTTGGTTTCCCACACCTCGTCGCGAGCACCGACCAAATCCTGCATCCGCTGTTCGACCAGCGTCAGGTCGCGCTGCATCCGCTCCATTTCACGAGTCATCGGCCGAGCCATCAGGAAATGCAGTCCGACAAACCCCAACGTGACGCCGACGACCAGCATGGCCCACGACTGCTTTTGCTGGTCAGCCAATTGATTCTCGATCGACCGCAGCTTGCTGCCTTCAGATGTAAACACGGTTGCTCCTTCCAATCCCTGTGGCGGGATGAAGTTTGGGAACGAGGTCATCCGGGACCGAAACCGACATCCTGCGCATGGCACCGGTGACCTGACTGCGATTGCCAAGTCAGGCCCTTCGTCCGGCGATGCGGGGCTCTCACAGAGCCGAAAGGGGATTGGCACCGGTTCCCCGTTAGAGTCTTCTCACACGAAACATTATCGCCACTTTGTCTCGGCAAGTTTCGCCGATTGGCGTCCCATCGAAGCATTCGTCAGACTGAGGCGGTCGGGTTGGACAAGGCATATCGACTGCAACGACAAGGCACCGGCAGGCAATGAGGAATGGAACAATGTCGCGCGACGAAGTGTTTCCGACTGAAGCTGGCAGGGAGATCCGACCCGCCCAGTTCGACGACTGGCCCACCATTGCCGACTTCAACATCAAGTTGGCGGACGAGACGGAAGGGAAGCGGCTGGAACCCGACACGATCGCGCAGGGCGTTCGCACCCTCTTGTCTCACCCGCAGCATGGCCGTTACTTCGTCGCCTGCATCCAAGGGCGAGTCGTCGGCCAGATCATGCACACGCGCGAATGGAGCGACTGGCGGAACGGAGAGATCTGGTGGCTGCAAAGCGTCTATGTTTTGGGCGAGTTCCGCCAGCGAGGCATCTTCCGTGCGCTGTTCACTCACCTGCAAAGCTTGGCTCAAACCTCGCCCGATGTGATCGGCCTGCGGCTCTACGTTGAGGAACACAACACCCGCGCTCAAGAGGCGTACCTGACGCTCGGTCTCCAGCGAGCCGGATACACCGTGATGGAACACATCTTCCGGAACGGGGTCTAACAGGCTGCTAACCCGGCTGATTCACGGTCGCATTCAAGCCCGACGCGCAAAGGAAGGGTCTGCTGCGACAGGCTTCACTTGCGCGTCAGGCTTCAATGCTGCACTCTGCCGTCGAAACTCCGCCGAGGCGTGATTAGTCCGACACAGGCCAGGCGCGTGTCGCGGCGATTAGTGTCGGGCCTCTGCTCGGGTACCGACCTTTGCGGTTGCGAAGAGTTTTCGTGCATGGACATCTTTCTCCGAGATGCCGATCCCACTCGGCGACTCCGATGAGGGGGGATCGATGTCAGATTGCGCGTCGGTACATTGGGAGTGTTCCGCACGATCAAAACAGTCATCGAGTGGCACCGGCATCACACATATCTTTCCCACTATGAACTCCAACCGTTCCGAATCGAGGCTTTCGGCCCGTCAAAGTCACATGCACTTTGACTAGGCGTTACCGACCGAAAACTCAGATTGAAAATCGACGTAAGTGTATTGCAAAATAACGGTTTGAGAGATTCAAGGCATCGTGCCTGTCACGCCGATCCATTGGTTTAGTCCCGCCAAATGCAATTGTCGCAGGGTACCCATTGTGATTGCAGCGAGAGCTGTGAGGGGGGGCCGGTTCCTGTGCCTTTGCTGGCCGAAACAGTCTGTGGACGGACGTACGTTTGTCGGTCGTATTGACCGGGACGGGGTGATGGTAACAGCCGCTTGAACTGCGACGCGCGTCGTAGGCGGCACAAAAAGCTGCCTGGAATTCCTCGGCTGACCAACACCTGCGTTCCATGGGTCTGGACGACCCAGGTTCGAGATTCCCAAGGGAAGGAGACTTAGTTCTATGCGATGGATCAAGATGACTGGTGCTATGCTCGCCGCGATGAGCATGGC
>JAYUFF010000151.1:0-2589 GCA_043738825.1 Schlesneria sp. | reverse complement strand
TGACCTCGCCAAATGATCGTGACCATCGACGGACCGGCCGGGACGGGCAAGAGCACCGTGGCGAGAATCCTTGCCCAGCGGCTGGGCTTTGAGTTTCTCAACACCGGTGCGATGTATCGGGCCGTCGCGTACGCGTGCCTGCAACGCGAGATCGAATTGAACGATGGTGAGGCCGTCGGTCACGTGCCGTCGCAGATCGAGATCGTCTTCGCCAACAACCGGCTGCTGCTCGACGGCCACGACGTGACGGAGGCAATTCACGGGCAGGAGGTCACGCAGGGCGCGTCACTCGTCGCGGCGAACCCGATCGTGCGAGTCCACCTCGTCGAACTCCAGCGAGCCGCCGCGCGCGGAACGCATCTCGTCACCGAAGGCCGCGATCAGGGAACGGTCGTCTTCCCGAACGCCGAGTGCAAGTTCTTTCTCACCGCGTCGGCCGCAGAGCGCGCGCTGCGCCGTCAGATCGAACTGCAAGCCAAGGGTGAGTTCATTCCGCTCGCAGACCTGCTCGCGCAGCAGGAGGTTCGCGATCAACGAGACCAGACGCGCGCCTGTTCGCCCCTCGTCCCCGCGTCGGATGCCGCCGTCATCGACACGACGCAGATGACGTTGGATTCCGTGGCCGCTCATCTGGAGACGCTCGTTCGCCAGCGGATCGACTCGCGCTGTGAGGTTTGATTCCTCTCCAGCGGGGGCGTCCAGCCACCCCGCCACATGGTGCTGCGTCAACGATTGAAACGGGGGTAGCCACGGTCGCCAGACTGTGAGATTTCGATCTCATTTCACCGTCTGCCAACGTTCTGGCGAACGTGGCTACGAAGACAACCCCACTTCTTAGCTTTGACGCAGCACCAGCCCCAGCCCGTGAGCCGGGTGTTTTGCGTGTCTGTACGCCTGTGCGTCAGGTTGGGTTGCAGGTGAAACCCGCGCCGGGCGTGATTCAAATTGACGTTCGAGGTTGTGCTCACTCTTTAGCAAAGAACTTTCGGCTGGGGATGCCCGTCCAGTGGGTGTTGGCGGGCAGGGACTCACCCTTCATCACCAGCGACAGATCGTCGAGGGATGAACCCGGTGCGAGGTGCGTGTCGTACAGCACGACGGACATCGAGCCGAGATGGCAGCCTGCGCCGACTTCGATCGTCGACATCTTCATCACGCGGTCCTCGAATAAATGTGTTTGCAGCGTGCAATCGAGATTCACCACCACGTCGTCGCCGATCCGGATCAGATCGAACTCGGTCAGCTCGGTCGTGTCGAGATAGACTCGCCGTCCGATCTTGGCTCCCAGCAGCCGGAAGAACCAACAAATGAAGGGAGTACCCGCCAGGAGATCGAGGAAAAATGGTGACGCGAAATTGTCGAGCAGGGCCGTGACCGCTTCCGTTCTCCAAACGAACGGACTCCACAACGGGCGTTCGCACGGTCGATAACGGCCCATCATCAGCCACTTGAAGACCACCATGAGCAGCGAGGCCGACAGCCCTGCGGCACCATATAGCAGCGGGAATAGCGCGAGCATCTGCCAGAGCGGGACTTCTTCTCGCATCAACAACAAGACCGACAGCAGAACATTCGTCAACACGATAAAGCAGGTCGAGGGGAGCGTAATGCGGAAGAACTCGATGAACAGTCGCTGTGCGACCAGCGATCTCGTGGGGCGGAAGGTTTCTTCCACGGAGAAGCCTGCCGTCGTCTGCCGTTGTGGGAGGAAGAACGATGGCGATCCGAGCCACGACGAACCCTCGGGCATCGCCGTGGTCGGCGGCAGCGACAGGCAGCCGATCAGGCAGTTGTCAGGGATCGTCGCACCAATCGGAACGAGGGCACTATTGCCGACGAACGTTCGTGCTCCGATGGTGGTGTGATCAATGGTCAGCAGTCCATTGCGTATGCGAGCGGCCCCCAGTGACACGGCATCGGCCACGAAACTCTCGTCGCCGATGTGCAGGCAGTCGGGGGAGACGAACGACGCCGTGGCAATCTCGGCGCGGTGACCGATCTTTGCGCCGAGCAGTCGATACCACGGTGCCAGATACAGCGTCGAATAGAGTGGTCCGATCACGTCCAGACTGAGGTCCATCGTCCGATCTACGAACCATTTTCGGAAGTAGAACGAGTGATGCAGCGGATACGCACCGGGGCGGACTCGCCCCAGCAAGAGCCACTTGACCGCCGCGATCTCCAGGCTGATGAGGATCACAAACGAGAGAGCCACGAGGGGCGAGAAGAGGAGGTAGTAATAGTAATCGTCCAGGTAGTTGAGGTGCGTCATCACCGCCATGCCGGGAAAGAAGGCGGCCATCGGCAACAAGGGAAACACAAACAGTCCGAGTGTGTAGAACAGCCCGTAGGTCAATCGCCGCGCGAGACTTGGACGTTGGAGCTGCGGAACGTTTTCGTCGTCCGAGCCGCTCGCCATGCGACACGACGGTGAGCCGTGCCAAGATTCGCCGGCCGGGATGATTCCGCCACCGGGCAACAGCGAGAGATCTTCGAGGGACGAGTCGTCTTCCATGCGCGTCGATGGCCCGAGCAGGGATCTCGTGCCGACGAAGCAGCGCCGGCCGATCTCGACGGGACCGAGGATCA
>JAYUFF010000150.1:0-6850 GCA_043738825.1 Schlesneria sp. | reverse complement strand
GCCGCCGAGATCGCCTTCTGATCCTGCCAGTCCCGCTCGCGGAAGTCGGAGATGACGTGCAGGTGCTGCACGGCCCCCTTCTCTTCCGACAGCAGCTTTTTCGCGGCGCGCAGACCTTCGACCAGATCGAGCGCCCGATGCGTGCAGGGGAACGCCTGCGGATCGAACTTCGCCGACAACTCGGTCACGAAATCTTCGTTCACGTCCCGCTCGGACAACACCGGCTGCTCGGGCTTCGACAGGCGGAGCAACGTGAACTTCTGCGTGTTCGGCTGCTCGGCCCCTCCCGCCACGAGCCGGTTCACAATCTTGAGGGCCTCGGCAAATGAACTCGTCTCGCCCCAGCGATCACGCATCGACAAGCTGTCGTCCAACAGCACGACGTGATGGGCACGTGCTCCGCGAAAGATCGACATCTGCGACGGATCGAGAATCAGCCGCGAGATCAGCAGCACGATGGCGGCCACGATCAACAGACGGAGCAACAGCAGCAGCAACTGTTCGAGCAGCAACCGCCGCCGGTTCCGTTGCTGGCTGGCGAGCAAAAACTCCATCGCCGCAAAACGAACGCGCCGAAACCGCATCCGATTGATGAGATGAATAATGATCGGCGACGCCAGCAGTAGCGCCCCGCCGGCGACAAACGCCGGATTAAAAAAATGATTGGCCAACCAGGCGGTCATTGTGCTGCAATTCTTGGACTAGAACCGTACCCATCATTCGATTTTTGAGACGACTTCTTGAATGTTTGGCTGTTGCCTGTCGAGCTGACTTTGATTGACCTGATGAGGCTTGCCACTGAATTCATAATTCCCGCCATTCAACTTCACTAGCGGAATTCCTAGAGCGATGGAAACAACAGACGCGGTGTTGGCATCGACAACTTCAAACTGAAACATCTTCTTAAAATCAGTTCGTGTGCGCGGCGCAGGAGTTCCGGCTGGATGAAATTCAAATGAACCAGGATTTGTCTGCCACACTGACCAGATTTCATCGCCGATCGCATTTACGACTGTCTTGAATGCACTTGCTGATCCAAGGTATTGCGTGAGGCGATTACCGATGTAGCAGTAAATTTTGGGAATACGCAGACTGAATTGCTCGGAGTAGCGAGCAAACTCAGACCGCTCTCCCCCTAACAACGTTGCCTGTCCGTATAGCAATGCCAGTAAGGTCCGAACCGCCCGCTTTGACGAACCATCGGCTGAGAAAGGGATGATCAACCTCTCTGCCGCCGAGAGTCCAAGCTCGGTGTAGACACCAAAGCTCGGATTACAGTCGATGAAGACGGTGATGCGATCCGTGTTCCAGCTTTGCTTCACGTCGCTGATGAGGTTTCTCACCCATTGGTGAACGCGAGCCCACGCATCATCGGGACCGGGGAAGGTTGCTCCACGAACGCGAGGAGCTAGCAACTCAAGTTCATAGTCACCGACAACGAGATAAAGATTACTGGAAACGTGTTGATTAAAGTCCTTCACCCGTCGAATGTAGGTTGCACCAATATGAGGATCCTGATACGGCGAATTGACTCGCTCACGTATGTAACCCGCTATTGTCTTTCGCGGAGCCTCCTGTCCGATCATTTCGAGATGCTTCTCCCCGTTCTCGATTCCACCGAGCAGCATGCTCGACGAATCTGCCTGAGGGCACATATCGATTACCAAAACCTTCTGATCTTTGTGTGTCCGCGCGTACTCGCTGGCGATTTGAAAGGTGAGGTAGCTCTTTCCCACTCCTCCTTTGTTGTTCCAAATTGCATAGACACACATTGCTGGGAATTCCCGTTGAACGATTGGTTACTGAAAACTCGACGACCTCTTCTAGTTCCTCACCGATTGTCTCATGCCGACGCGGTGTGTGAGGTAGTGTGCCAGCACTGCGTCGAGGTGTTCGCTGGTGCGGATGGTTTGGTAATCGACCATCTGGCGGGCGCAGTTGCGGCGCAGGTCTTCGACGAATTGTTGGACCGCCTGCTGGTAGCCCTCGCGCAGCGAGCGCGGGTCGCAGATCAGGTCGCCCGTTTCTTCCATGCCTTCAAACTTCGTCGTGCCGGCGTAGGTGAAGTCGAGTTCCTCGTCGTCCAGCACGTGGAAGACCATCACGTCGTGGCCTCGCGTCCGCAGCAGCTTCAGCCCCTTGAACAAGCCTGCCCGATCCACGAACAGGTCCGACACAAGCACGATCAGGCCGCGTCGAGTTTGTTCCTCGGCAACCTGGCCCAGCAATTGATAGAGGTCCGTCTTCTTCGCCGGTTTCTCGCGGTCGAGTGACGTGAGGATCGCCTGCAAATGGTTCTGCTTGCTGCTGGATTGGACTCGCGCACGGATCACATTATCGAACGTGACCATGCCGACCGAGTCCTGCTGCCGCAGCAGCAGATACGCCAGCGACGCGGCAATCTGGCAGGCGAATTCGTTCTTCGTGAGCTTCCCCGAGCCGAACAGCATCGACTCAGACAAATCGACGAGCAGCGTGGTGCGGAGGTTGGTCTCCTCCTCGTACTGCTTGATGTAGTAGCGGTCGGTCTTGGACCAGACCTTCCAGTCGATGCGGCGGATGTCGTCGCCCGGCGCGTACTCGCGGTGCTGGGCGAACTCGACCGACTGACCGAAGTACGGACTGCGGTGGAGACCGGACAAAAAACCTTCGACGACGTTGCGGGCCAGAACTTCGAGCCGCGCAATTCGTGCGACGGCTTCAGGCGGCAAAAATCTTCGCGAGGTTTGGGTCACGAGTCAGCTCGCCTTCCTTTGACGGAGTGGACCGAAGCAGTTGTTCGACGATCTGGTCGCTGGTGATCCCCTCGCTCTCGGCCGAGAAGTTCACCACGATGCGGTGCCGCAAAACGGGAGCGGCCAGCGCCTGGATGTCGTCCGTCGAGACATACGTCCGTCCGTTGAGCAGCGCCCGCGCCTTGGCCCCGAGCAACAGGAACTGCACCGCGCGCGGCCCGGCTCCCCAACTCAACTGCTCCTCGACAAACGCGGGGATGCCGACTTCGCCGACGCGAGTCTGCCGCACCAGCGCGAGCGCGTAATCGACGACGTGATCACTGACCGGAACCTGGCGGACGAGTCTCTGCAGCGCGAGGATCTCTTCACTGTCGAGCACCCGGTCGATCTCGTCCAGTTGCAGCGAGGTCGTCCGTTTGGCGATCTGCCGTTCCTCTTCAAAGCTCGGATATTTGACGAAGACTTTGAACATGAAGCGGTCCTGCTGCGCTTCGGGCAGCGAGTACGTTCCTTCCTGTTCAATCGGATTCTGCGTGGCGAGGACGAAGAACGGGTCGGACAGCACATGCCGCGTCTGGCCGACCGTGACCTGCCGCTCCTGCATCGCTTCGAGCAGCGCGGCCTGAGTCTTCGGCGGCGTGCGGTTGATTTCGTCGGCGAGAACCATGTTGTGAAACAGCGGGCCGCTGATGAAGCGGAACTCGCGCTTGCCGGTCTCACGGTTCTCCTGCAACACGTCGGTCCCGGTGATGTCGGCGGGCATCAGGTCGGGCGTGAACTGAATGCGGGCGAAGGTCATCGACAGACAGCGGGCCAGCGTGCTGATCATCAATGTCTTGGCGAGGCCCGGCACCCCTTCGAGCAAGCAGTGGCCGCGACTGAAGAGGGCGATCAGAAGCTGCTCGATGACGTGGTCCTGGCCCACGATCACCTTGGCCATCTGCTCGCGAATCGATTCGTAGGCAGCGCCGAGTTTGTGGATTGACGCTTCGATTTCGGCTTGTGACACGGAGTCGCTCATGGCGCGGAGGTCTCCCGGTTGGAGGCGTTGTTATCGAGAACTCAAGAGCGCCGGAATCCTAACGGGCCGCCGAACCGGAAGCGACCCCGCTGACAGTCGTTTTGCATGACCAGGTTTCAGGTTTCCGAATGAGTTTCGCCGTGTGGCTGCCGGTTGGGTCTTCTCACTCGGCGAGCCGCCGTCTTGGCTGCGGCATCAGAGCCATCACCTTGTTCACACTGGAAAGCGGGTGCCACGGTCCCGGAGCTTCGACGTGACCGTAAATACGGCAAACCGGCGAGGCTCGTCACACGGCCACGTCGAAGCTCCGTGACCGTGGCACCCAAACTCAAAATGGCGATGGCCCCGACTGCCGCACTTCCGCCTTCGCAGCGGGAAGAATCTCATTCAGCCGCGCGACCAGCGAGGCCGAAACCTCCCGCTGCTGCCCCGACACGTCGTTGACTTCCCAGATGTCTTCCGGTTTGGCGAAGAGCCTGGCCGCCGGTTCAGTCTCGTCAGCCGAGACCGCATCATCGACGAGGCAACTCCACTCGGCCGTCCGAATCCCGCGCAAACCGGTTCCGTCGGTGAAGCAGATCATTTCGCGAGGCGGCTGTGTCTCGGCGAGTTCGCGCAGCAGGCTGCGTCCGTCACTCAGCGACGGAGTCACCGGCAACTGAAAGTAATCGAGCAGCGTGGCCGAGAGGTCCGCCGTTTGAACGAGGCGGTTGGACCGTGTCCCGGCGAACTCGGAAGTGAACGGACCTTGATCAAACAGACGCAGCAAGAGCGGTGTGCGAGTGATCGTGTCCGAAAGCGGGATTGCCTCGCGCGGAATCAATGGCTCGATTGCCCTGACCCGTTGTTCCGCGACCTCATCCGGGGGAGGCATCGACTCCGATGAGGACGACGACGACACTTCCTCGCTCACCGACTGTTTGGCTTGCTCGGCTGACAGCGTCATCCAATCGCCGCCTCGCGCGGCGGTGACGATGAGCAGCGTAGGCTCCGTTTTTGAGGCGGCCTCCACCGCAGTCACCAGTTCGCCGAGCCAGTGGTCCAGCAACGAGACATACCCCGCATAGGCGGCCGGATGAGTTCCCCAGTTGTCTCGCGTGACGGAGTCCATCTCGCAGCCACGCTCCGCATATTCGTCAAAGTAGAGCGTGGCAAAGCCCTCTGGAGGGAGCCACGGTTCGGGGACTCCCGCCGAGTGCAGCCACACGATGCGCGAAGCCTCCCCGCGCGGCACAGCCAGCCGTTCGCATGCGGCGCTAACCAAACACGCGAACGGAATCTCATCGGGTTTGGGATCGGGTTGGCTTCGAGCTGCGGCCAACAATTGCGAGGTCGCCTTGTTTAGTAAGATCGACCACGGCAGAACCTCCGACTCGCTGACGAGATGCAACTCGACGCCGTGGCCCGCAAGCAACGCGGACCACGCCGACGCGTCCTCGAACGGACGAACCGACGCATACGCAGGGAGCCGTCCCGTACTCCAACTCATTCCGGCCGAGATGCCAACATGCTCGGCGAAGTGCCGGTCGAACACCACGCCCTGAGACGCAAGGCGGTCGAAGTGCGGAGTCTCGATCCACTCGTTGCCGTAACAACCGAGAGCCGTGGTCGCGAGACGGTCAAACGTGACGACGATGGCCTGCATGATACCCGTCCATAAAAACGACGCCCGGCTTCCATCGAAAGCCGGGCGTCGTGAAACTCATTAGGCGAGCGGCAGGAACTGTTTTGCCCACACTAACCCGAAGCGCGAACGAGGAGATGTGGCTAAAGTTCCTCGCTCACGCTTCGGGTTAGCGTCGCCGGGTAGACTATATTCCAACCACTACTCGCCTTAAATCACTATCGACCACTGCGTCAGGCCGCGACCAGCTCCAGATCACGCCGCCAGCGGGGACTGGACAGGATTCCCTCGACCTGCATTTCGTGAAGCTGATCGAGCCACGTCCCGTCGAACTCGAAAACCTCGTACATCCGCTGAGACCGATCAAAACGCGGGTCGGTGGTGCAGCCACCCTCATCGGTTCGCGAAAGCTGACTCGGAACGATCAGCAACCAGGTGCGGTCGCCCGCTCGTTCCCAAGTCGGTCTCGTCCAGCGAAAGCCCACATCCTGCAAATCAGACTGAATCATTCCTCGGCCTCCCTGCCATTGTGATTTCCGCGATCCAAGCCATTGGATCGCCCGATTCCATTCGGGGCGGGATTATCGACACACTCCCCGCCTGCGGTCAACGGCAGAGAGGAAGTTTGCCGAAGAAGAACAAGCGATGAGGCCCAGCGTGCCGCCCCGCCGCATCAAGCCACCGGCGGCTCTGCGTTGTAGACCAGTGCCGCGCGCAGCTCATTCAATTCACGCGTCTGCTCGACGAGTTTGCGCTCCAACTCGGAGACTCGTTCGCCGACGCGCAGTCGGACTCGAAGTTCGTCGCGGTCGAAGGGCTTGGTGACAAAGTCGTCCGCTCCGGCTTCCATCCCCTCGACAACATCCTCTTTTTGCGAACGGCCGGTCAGCAGGATGATGTAGACGTGAAACGACCGTTCGGATTGGCGGATGCGGCGGATCAAATCGACGCCGTCCATTTCCGGCATCATCCAATCCGTGATGACCAGCGGAAACTCACCCTGCTCAAACATCTGCCAGGCTTCGAGACCGTTCGTCGTCACGACGACTTCGTGCCCCCACTTTTGCAGGTAACTCTGCAACAGGCGGCGTGAGACCGGTTCGTCTTCGGCAATCAGTATCTTCATGCGCGGCCTCGCTCGTGATTCACAGCCAACCCTTTTTCCAACCATACAGCAGCACGCCACCAATCAAGCCGGCCGTGCCGATCATCACTCCCCAGAAACCCCACGGATGACCATGCCACGGAATGTACTCGAAATTCATCCCCCACGCGCCGAACGTCAAACCCGCGATCCCCACCACCATGCTGATGATGGCCAGCGTTTTCATCGTCAAATTGAGGCGGTTCGACAACACCATCTGATAAGCCTCGAGCGCGCCGGACACCATTTCGCGTTCGAGGTCCAGCATGTCCAGACACCGCAGCACATGATCGTGAACGTCCTGAAAGTAGACCAGCGTGTTCGGG
>JAYUFF010000149.1:0-2600 GCA_043738825.1 Schlesneria sp. | reverse complement strand
GCACGTTCTCCCACTGGACGAGTTTCGCGGCGAGATCGCGTTGCTGGCGACAGGCGACGCGCACCTGTAGCGGTTGTTCGGCAAACATGGCCCGGATTTCCGTGAGCGATCCGACCGCGAGGACTCGGCCGCGACCCATGAAGACGACGCGGTCGGCCAGTTCGTCCATCTCCTCCAGAATGTGACTCGACACCAGCACCGCCTGCCCGCGCGAGGCACAGCGGCGGAACAGGTCCATCAGTTCGCGTCGCCCCACCGGGTCAATGCCGTTCAGCGGTTCATCGACGATCAGCACATCGGGCCGATGGACGAGTGCCTGAGCCAGCTTAATCCGCTGCCTCATCCCTTTCGAGCAGCCTCGCAGCGTGCGGTCCGCGCGATCCGTCATCCCCACGTCGGACAAGGCTTCTTCCGTTCGCTCTCGGGCCAGCTTCGGCAGCATCCCGTGCAGGCGAGCCATCGTGAGGACGAATCGTCGTCCCGACATCTCCTCGTAGAACGCATCGGCATCCGGGCAGTATCCGAGATGCCGTCGAGCCGCCGCCGATCGCGCGGACGCTCCGCGCACGAGCACCTCGCCCAAGCTCGGTCGCAACTGTCCGGTCAGCAGTTTGAGCAGCGTCGTCTTCCCCGCTCCGTTCGGACCGAGCAGCCCCGTGATTCCCGGCTGTAACGTGAGACTCACGTCATTCACGCCGATGACGCCGCCATACCACTTGGTCGTCGCCCGGAACTCAGCGAGCGGCACGGAAGGGATGTTGTTGGAGACGAGCTTTGAGTCACTCATTGTTGATCCGCGAAAGGTTTCTTTTTCTGTTCCCTCCCCGCCGAGAGGAGGGAGTAAGAGCCTGGTCACTCACGATACCACCTCGACGGCCTTCACCCGGCGAACGATGAGAGCGAGCGACACGACGCACAGCGCGGACAACACTGTCAGGCACCAGCCTGCCGACGGAATCTTGCTCTCATCCAGAGACCCGAAACACCAGCGGCCCAGGCGGTGCATGTCGTCCCAGAACCCGAGCAATAGCCAGTAGCGATTGCCGTCGATGGCCCGCATCGCATCTGCCAGACCTTTGAGCAACACGAACAGCCCCAACCACGTCATGACCAGCGGCACGGTTCTCGGAACCCATGCGGCGATGGCGAAAATCATCAGGCTCTGCACGACGGCCAGCACGGCTCCGTACCCGACGATCCCCGTCAGCACGCGCGGGTTGTCCATGAAGTAGTCGAGCGAGTTGCTCAGCGTCCCGTACTCGATGAACAGGATCAGGGCCGGCAGGGTGGTCACGATCGTCACGACAGCGGCAATCGTCAGCAACTTGCCGACGATGTAGTGCCACTTCCCGATGCCGCGCGACAGGTAGAAGACCATGCCTCCTTGCCGATAGTCGCTGCCGATCAGGGTCGATCCGGCGAACGCCAGCAGCAGCGCACAGATGGTGGCCTGCGCGAACATGAAGTCGGCATACGCCTGCCCGGACCCCGTGACTTTGTAGTTGTCGAGGAACCGCGCCATGTTGGCGTTCTGCACGGTGATCGTCGCCTTCAGGTAGATGAACGCGAAGTGAAACAAAAAGTTGAGCAGCCCCAGGCCGAGCAGAATCCAGAACACCCAGCGGCGAAAGATCAGCATCAAGCCGACTCGCACAATCGACCAGCACCCCCACCACGGCGACCGCCGCGATCCGTCCCACGTTCGATAACCGGCTTGATCGAGTTGCACAAACAGCCTCCTTCAAGTCCCCTCACCCAACCTTGCGTGGTCCATCTCGTACTACCGAGCCGCGACTACTTGTCGTCCTGCTCGCACTTCAGAAGCAGACGATGATGCCAACGTGCGAAGCAAACAACTGACCACAGATGTCACGGATTTCCCAGATGACACAGATAATGATGACGAAACAAGAGTGCTGTTCGTGGTCTTCATCTGATCTGTGTCATCCGTGGTTCCGCCGCTTCCGATTGGTGGAATCGCGCGGGGTCGCCCCTCACACCGTCCTCGCCACTCCATTCGCTCCAATCAACCGATGATAGAGCTGCGGCAGGTCTTCTTCCTCGGGAACGACATCGCACAGCGTGACGTTGTGTTGCACGGACAATTCAAAGAATCGTCCATTGTGCCACTCAGCCGGGACATCGACGCGAGCCTCGTCGCTGCGAGTCGTCTCGGCGACCGCCACGCCCGCCTCGCGCAGGGCCGCGATAAAGCCAGCACCCTCGCCGCGCCAGCGCAGCCGGTAGCGATCGCGCCAGTGTTGACGGAGTTCTCCGATCCGGCCGACTCCCAGAATCGAACCGCGATCGACGATGATGACCTGCTCGCAGACCCGGTCGATGTCGCCGAGCAGGTGTGTCGAGAGAATCAGCGACTTGCCGTGACGGCTGGCGATCGCATGCAGCAGCCGCAGCATGGCGTCTCGTCCGGCTGGGTCCAGCCCGGCGGTCGGTTCATCGAGCAGCAACAACTGCGGATCGTGAACGAGCGCCGCCGCGAGCTTCAGCCGCTGCTTCATGCCGACGGAATACTCGTCGCACCGCCGATAGCGGGCTTCGTCCAGTTCGAGGTACGACAAGACCTCGTGAGCACGCCGCAA
>JAYUFF010000148.1:0-2601 GCA_043738825.1 Schlesneria sp. | reverse complement strand
CGCGGGAAGCATCGGGATCGGTGACAGCGAGGTCGATCAGGCCGTCGCCATCGAGATCGGCCGCCGTCAGATCGCGGTCTCGTCCCGAACCCTGCTTGCCGAAGCCGAACTGAATCAGTCGCTCGGGCAACTCATTCTCACCCGGCTTGCGGCGCTCGACGCTCAGCACCTTGAGTCGTCCCGTGCGCGAGTCGATCGCCAGAATCTCGTGCCCCGGCTTGCCATCGACATCGCGCAATGAGACGGCTCGCGGACGTTCGAGATCGAAGACATATTCAGGGCCGAGCTGTCCGTCGGCCAGTTGCAGCCGTGCTCCCAATGAGCGAGTCAGCCCCTCACCGGCCAGGTAACACAAGTCGTTTCGTCCGTCGCCGTCGAGGTCTGCAATCTGAGCCAGCCCGAGTTTGTCTGACGTGTTCATCAGCTTCTTCGGTTCGGCGAGGACTCCCTTCTTTGTCTGGTAGAACACGATGGTCTCGTGCTTGCCGAGGATCACCAGATCGTCGAGGCCGTTGCTGTCGAGGTCGCCCGCCGCGAGAAACCACTGCGACGGCGAGGCGTCGGGGACGCGCTGCTGCTTCTTCTGAGTCCACTCACCTTTCTCGGGCTGATAGCGAATCACCAATTGATCGGGACTGCCGAAGTAGACGATGTCGGTCCAGCCATCGCCGTTGAAGTCTCCGAGCGCGACCGCCGAGATCTCTTGATCGACCGCCAGCTTCTTGTGCTCGAACCGCCAGTGATCCTCGACCACGTTGACATCGGTCCGCCCGACCTTCGTCTCTTTCGTGGCGGGAACTTCCTTGCGCTGAATCAGCAGATCGATCCGGCTGTGTCCGTTATCGACCAGCAACAGATCGGTCAGGCCATCGTGGTTCAAGTCGCCACTCAGCAGATTGGCCGAGCGCTCCGAGAGCTTGAAGGACTCGATCGGCTTGAACCCGTAATACTGCGACAACGACACGTCGTCGGCACGAACGATCGCGCTGACGAACAGCGGCCACAGCAGCAGGAGGCGGCTCAAGCGGTGAGTATGAATTGGCATGGAGGAGCCTTTGAAAATCCGGGATCGACATACGACGCAAAGTAGCAGACAAAACATTCGGAAACTGCGCTCAGCTCGACTTTTTCATCTTTGGAGTGCGGAGATTCATCACCGCTTTCATTTCTTCGGGACGGATTGATTTGATGAACGACACGCTTACCGCCAAGGCATTCAAAAACTTGTGCCGCTGCAAGATAAGGAAAGCGGCAACCCATTGCCGCACTCCAAATAAATGGCAAAAGTCGAGCTAAGTCGGATTGCTCGGCGGTGGGCCTGGTGGTGTTGGGCCACGGTCATCACGAGGGCCTTCGGGACGGTCTGGCCCCGAGCGGGGGCCGCGTCCTCCACCTTGACGGTTCTGGTCGCCGCGCGGCCGGTCATCAGGCCGTCGCTCACCACGAGGCTGATCTTCGCGTGGCCTGTCTTCGCGACGCGGTGCGTCTTGTGCGGTTCCGTCGTCGGCTCGTTCCTTGGCCGGTGGCGTGTTGGGCTTCGAGGACTTCGTGCTGACGACCGTGATGATGTCCTTCTCGTCAGTCATGATGTTCCGCTGGCCTTCGTAGGCGATCATCAATTTGCGAGCCAGCAGTTCCTGCCCGACGATCTTGCCGGTCCCCTGTTTCGTCACGACGGTCGCGCCGACGGGAGGCAGTTCCCGGCGGCTCTCTTCGTAGGTGTCGTACTCGTACCGCAGGCAGCACTTCAGCCGACCGCAGCGTCCCGAGATCTTGGAGGGGTCCAGCGTCGCCTTTTGTAGCTTGGCCATCTTCATCGAGACGGGCGGCATCTCGCGGAGGAAAGTGTTGCAGCAGACGGGCTGCCCGCAGTCGCCGTAGTCGGCCAGCAGTTTGGCCTCGTCGCGGATGCCGATCTGCCGCATCTCGATCCGCATCTGAAACTGCTTGGCGAGGGCTTTGACCAGGTCGCGAAAGTCGATGCGCTGTTCGGCCACGTAGTAGTAGACCAGTCGCTCGCCGCCGATGACCTGCTCAACGTCGATGAGCTGCATTTGGAGATTGCGTTCACGGATCTGATCGAGGCCACCGGCAAACGCCTCCTTCTCGAAGGCGATCGCCTTGTCGCGGTTCGCCTCGTCTTCGACCGTGGCGAGACGAATGATTCGCCCGTGCTCGTTGGATTCGCCGAGGTACGTCCGAGTCTGCTCGGTCGCCGTGCTGAGGACGATCCCCCACTCATGTCCACGCTCGCCGCGCACGATCACGGCGGCACCGCGCGGCAGGACACTCAGACCTCGCGCGGAGAACTCGCCCAAGATGCGAGTCGTTCCGTAGCGGATGACATACGATTGGTCGGTGGCAGGTGTATCCATACAGCCTTCTGTTGTGCGGCATTGCGAGTTCGACGTGACAACCCTGCGCGAGGCAAGGCGGGGCGGAGTATACACGGCAGCTTGCCTCAGACGCCAAGCCGCCACGGTTTGACGCCCAGTCCATCGTCTTGTTCAGTCTGGAGAACTTGGGTGCCACGGTCACGGAGCTTCGACGTGGCCGTGAGATGGGGCATCGGCCTGTACGTCCTCGCACGGCCACGTCGAA
>JAYUFF010000147.1:0-2604 GCA_043738825.1 Schlesneria sp. | reverse complement strand
CGGCCCGACCGCATCATCGTCGGCGAAGCCCGCGGCGGCGAAGTTCTCGACATGCTGCAGGCCATGAACACCGGCCACGACGGGTCGATGAGCACCGTCCACGCCAACGACACCCGCGACGCCCTCGACCGCATGGAGTTGATGATCGCCCTGTCGGGAGTCGAACTGCCAACGGTCGTCGCCCGCCAGTACATCGCGTCCGCCGTGCAGATTCTGATTCACATGATGCGCCTGTCCACCGGCGAACGAAAAGTGATGCGGATCTCGGAACTGTGCGGCTGCCAGGACGGGGCCTATCAACTCGAAGACATCTTCGTCTACCGCATGTCGGGCGTGGACGCCGGCGGCAAGGCGCGAGGGGCCTTCTACGCCACGGGCTACGAACCGCAAGCCCTCAAGCGACTGGCCAGCCGAGGCCACGACATCCCGTCACTGATGTTCTCGGCCCGCGAATTGAACTCGAACCGCGAGTACCGACCACTGCGGTGAAAGCATTTGGTTGAGGATTGACGGTTGAGGGTTGATGGTCAGCAGAAGGCACAGGCGTCGTGAAGTGCCGCTCCTTTCTGACCCTCAACCCTCGACCTTCAACCCTCAACCTTCCATCAATGACCAATGACCGGAGCCAACCCGATGGCCGCAACAACTTCCGCCTGGCAACCGCCCGTCGCTCAAACCGAATTCTCCGGCATCCTCAAAGAACGGGAGACGTTCGGGACCGGGCGCGGTGACGACACGGCCGACCAGATCAACAGTTGGTTCGACGAACTGATGCTTCAGTCGGGACTGGGGATCTCTCCCTCAATGCTGCTCGCCGCCTGCTTGTGCTCGGGCCTCGCGTTGGGTGGGCTGGTCTTCGTGATTCAAGAGAACTTGCTGACCACCGCGCTCGCCGCGTTGATCGGCTTCATGCTGCCCGTGTTCGTGACCATCATCGCACGGACTCGGCGTCAGGATGCGATGACTCGTCAGATTCCGCCGATGCTGGAGGAACTGGCTCGTGCGGCCAAGACCGGACGCAGCGTCGAGCAAAGCCTGTCGATGGTCGCCGGTGACACACCCGATCCGCTGGGAGCCGAACTCAAACTGGCGTCCGGTCGCGTCGAGATGGGCATCCCCCTGAAGGATGCCCTACGCGACCTGCCGCAACGCACCGGACTGATGACGCTCAGCCTGCTCTGCATGACGCTGACCGTTCAACAGCAGACGGGTGGTGACGTGGCGACGGTCCTCGAACGACTGTCGCGCACGGTGCGAGACCGCCTGTTGTTCCAGGGCCGTCTGCGCGCCGCCACGGCCGCCAGTCGGGCCACCGCGATCCTGATGATCGTGCTGCCGCCCTCGGTCCTCGCGTTCTTCGTGTTCCGCAAACCGACATACCTCAACGAATTGATGGCCTCGTCGTGGGGCCGCAACTCGACGATCCTCGCCATCTGCCTCGAAATCATCGGTGCCATCTGGATCATGCAAATTTTGAAAAGCAGCGAACAGGCATAGGCACTTTGGCAAGCCGCGCCCGTCGCATGTATCGAAGCCTCAACCAACTTTTCGTCGAACAACCTGATCGCCCGCCAAGCCGCTTCAGCGGCAGGAGTCCGCGATGATCGTCCCACCCTGGTTCTTCCCCGCCTTCTACGGCACATGCGGTGTGCTGGTCGTGGTGCTGCTGTATCGCATCTGGGCCAAAAACCGGGCGGCCACGGTTTCAAAGACCGTCGCGCCGCAGACGATGATGCCACCACGGCCGACGGCCGTTCCCGCATCGTCGGCGGTGAACGCCACCACCGTGTCGCCGACGGCTCCCGCCTTAGTGACCCCGGCTGCGCCTGTGGCTTCGGCCGTTGCTCGACCCGGCATTCCCGAACCATACATCGCCGCGTCGTCATCGACGATTCTGCGCGGAGACGCCACGCCCACGTGGGAAGACCGGCGGCTGCTCGAACATCGCGGAGTCCTCTCGCGCGGCGAGACGAATCGGATGCCGCGCATGCTGGCCGCCGACATCCCCGGCATGGACGACTCGGATCGCAAATTCGGCTCGCTCCTGAATCCCGCCCTGGCCTCACTGCTGCCCGAATCTCCCGAACGTCGCGAACAAGCCCGCAAGGATCTGCTCGCCGCCGGCTATCACACTCCGCATGCGGTCGAAAACCTGTCCGCCACGCGCTACGTGTACATGATGCTCGCGCTGATCGTCTTCGGTGCGTTGCTGTTGATCGTCCCCCCGCGACTGGAGCCGTGGGCGATCGGCGGACTGATCGTCGGCCCGATGCTGGGCTGGGCCTTGCCGATGCTCCGCATCCGCAGTCAGGCCGAAACACGCAAGCGCGAGATCGAGAAGGCGATGCCCGACCTGTTGGACATGCTGAACATGTGCGTCAGTCAGGGACTGACCGTGACCGATTCGCTGAAGCGCATTCTGCGGGACTTCCGCGGGGTCTACCCCGCCCTCTCGCACGAACTGAGCATCGTGACCGAGCAGACGCAGATCACCAACCTGCACACGGCCCTCGAAAACTTTGGCCAGCGCGTCGATCTGCCCGAAGTCCACTCGTTCACCTCGCTGCTGATTCAGACCGAGCGGATGGGGACGAGCATTTCCGA
>JAYUFF010000146.1:0-2607 GCA_043738825.1 Schlesneria sp. | reverse complement strand
AGATTGGACGCCCGATCTCAAAAAGGCTCGTCACGCGGAGCGATGACGGCGACTTTGGTTTGAGACAGTGACCGACTGACTCTGCCGAATGTCGTCCGGTTTCGCAACATGAGACGGGCGAGTGGCTGATGACGGAAGAAACGGGTACTTTCTCGCAGCCGCTCTCCAGTCCGGGTGGCTTCCCTGTTCAGTCGCATTCGTTCGATGAGTCCGATGTCACACGCTCCCGATCCCAGCGCTGCCAACTCCACAACATCGCCCGCTCGCTCGGCGTCGGCCAGCCGATGGCGAAGCGTCTTCGATCTGCTGCGACCGTTCCTCGCGCTGGTCGTCGTGACGGGACTGTTCTGCGTGGCCGACGTGATCGTGAACGGAGACAAGGCGACGTTCTCGTCGGATCGCAGTTTGCGGACCGTCGCGGCTCAAACGGCCACGGTCGCGGTTGCCGCTCTCGGCATGACGGTCATCATCATCGCGGGCGGCATTGACCTGTCGGTCGGAACGACGATTGCGTTGTGCGCAACGGTGCTCGCGTGGAGTTTGAAGGAAGATGTGGCGACGCGGATGTTCGGCTTGCAGCCGATCAGCGTGGTCATGAAGCCGCTGAGTGCCGCCAAAGCGGAACTGGAGCGTGCGAATAAAAAGCTCGACGAGTGGACGGCGACGAGTCAGAAGGCTGGCGGTGACACAACGCCCGCCGACATCGAGAAGCTGACTGCGGAGAGAGACCGGTTGGGGGCCGAGGTGTCGCGGCTGAGGCGACCGTATCTGCCAATTGCCGCGCTGACCTCGGTCGTGGTGCTGCTCATCACGATCGGTTGCGGAGCGCTCTGCGGGTTCGTGAACGGTGCGCTGGTGAGTTACCTGCGCCTCGTGCCGTTTATCGTTTCGCTCGGCACGATGCAGGTGTATCTCGGCCTGGCAAAGAAGATGGCGTCCGAGACGACCGTGCGTCCGGACAACGCCACGCAGGTGCCGTATTGGTTGGGCGACCTGCTCAGCGTCAGGCCGCAGGCGTTGTGGCTCGGAATGCCGCAGTTCATTAGACCAACCCTGCGCGTCCCGGTGGCCGCACTCAAACGACTCATCGAATCGACCGGACTTCCCGGTGGAATCACGCTGCCGCTGGAAGGGATCGTCGAGTTTGACGGTCTCCCGAGCGGAGTGTGGCTAACTCTCGTCATGGCGGCGATGTTGGCGGCGGTGCTGCACTACACCGTCTTCGGTCGATACGTCTTCGCGCTGGGATCGAACGAGGCCACCGCTCGGCTGTGCGGGATCAACGTCCGCTGGAACAAGATCGCGATCTACACGCTGGGTGGCCTGTTTGTCGGCATCGCCGGGCTGTACCAGTTCTCGCGACTGACGGTTGGCAATCCGACATCGGGATCGGGACTCGAACTGAAAGTGATCGCGTCGGTCGTCATCGGTGGAGGGAGTTTGAACGGCGGGCGCGGTTCCGTACTCGGGACGCTGACGGGAGCGCTCATCATGTCGGTCATCACCAGCGGCTGCACGGCCCTCGGTCTGACGAACCCGATCCAGGACATGATCCTCGGCATCATCATTGTGGCCGCCGTGACGATCGACCAGTTGCGGCAACGGAAGCAGGCCGCGTAGACCGCCACCCAAGTTTTGTAGGGCCTGTTTCACCGGCCTCTTCGATGATCGAACGGCATGGGGATCGTCCTAAACTCATCGGCCGGTGGAACTGGTCCTACGAATCTCAATGCCGTCGTTGACAAGCCGTTTGACGCACAGCATGTTGTGGCGAGTGAACAACTAACCCGCATCAAATGCACGGCCGAGTTAGCCAGCGTGCAGGTCAATTCTCTGTTCGTCGTATTCGTGCCCCATGAATCTCCAATTGTCGCCGAAGGCGACGCCATACTTCACTCGCGCAGGCTGGTTTCCGCAGCGAAGTGTACTGTTTGGTTCAGCCAGCACATTGGCCAAGTCATTCTGCGGGAGTTCGGCGACTGCGGGGTTGGTTCGAGAATGGTGGGACAAGCTCGCTTCGAGCGCCGGCCCACCCTACGCGATCGGCGAACTCATTCTCGGACGTAGTCGAGGCACAGCCCTAAGCAAGCCTGGTGCTTCGTCACACCTAAGAATGGGGGTTGTTGTCGTAGCCACGTTCGCCAGAACGTGGGCGAGACGCTGGATTGACCCCACGCTCTGGCGAGCGTGACTACCCCAAGATCAAGCTGTGACAAAGCACTAGTACCTGCTGCGATCAGCGAAAACCGAAGACCTGAGCTGACGCTCGAAATCAGAAAGCCACTGCGTGCCGCGCCGTTCCCAAAACTCTCGTGACGATGAACAACTCGACGATGACTTTGAAGAGGACTTCGAAAACGATTCGTTTGAGGAGGGCGACCTCGAAGACGAAGCGCCCTCGGTCGGTCTGCCCGTTCGTCCGCACGAGCAACTTCTGATCGACGTGATGCCCGAACTCGAAGCGACTCGCGTCGTCTGCACGACGGCGGGTCGCGCTCAGTTTGCCGAGACCTACGCGCGCGAACGGCCTGACACGAAAGTCGCCTGCTGTTTCTTCGACCTCTATCAGAAGAACCAGTCCGAGTTCCAAGTCTTCGATCACGGTCC
>JAYUFF010000145.1:0-6884 GCA_043738825.1 Schlesneria sp. | reverse complement strand
AACATTGGCAGCGGTCAGCTTCGCATCGACAAGCCTCTGCCGCCGAAAGTCGCCCCGATGCCCGTGGCTGCTGCCACACCGACGCCTCAACCGGCGGCCCCGCCCGCCGCCGCACCGGCCAAGCGACTGACGAGGCTCGAACAACTGCGGCTCGAACAGGAACAACGAGTCAAAGGCCAGGCCGGTGCTGCTCCGGCAGCCGAGGCCAAGCCGGCCGGTGGACAGTAATTTCAGAGACAACTCGGTCGGCGCTCCGCCTGGAACCGAGTGACTTGATCAAGTTTGCAGTGACTTCAAGGATAGTGACATGCGACGGAATTCGATTCTGACAACGGGCTTTGTGTGGGCCATGACGTGCGTCGCGGGAGCAACAGCGTTCGCTCAGTCGCCGCTCGTGCAACTCAATGTCTATCCGACTGACGTGAACCTCACGACGGCCAAAGATCGGCAGCTCGTTGTCGTGCAGGCCGTTCATGCGGATGGCATCACGCGCGACGTGAGCAAAGAGGCGACGTGGACGCTCGCCAACCCGGCCCTCTGCCGCCGCGAGGGAACGACGTTCTATCCGACTGCCGACGGACAGACGGAACTCAAGGTCGAGTTCGGTGGGAAGATGCTCACTGTTCCGGTGAAGGTGGAGCGGGCAGCGGAAGCCCGGCCGATCAGCTTCAAATTGGATGTCATGCCGGTCTGGATGAAGTCCGGTTGCAACACGGGAAGCTGCCACGGAGCGGCTCGCGGCAAAGATGGCTTCCGGCTGTCATTGTTCGGGTTCGATCCGACTGGAGACTATCTCCGCATCACGCGCGAGATGCCCGGTCGGCGGATCGATCTCGCCGTGCCAGAAGCCAGCCTGATGATCGAGAAGTCGATCGGAGTCGTTCCCCACACGGGCGGCAAGCGGTTCGAGCGAGAATCGGAACTCTGCCAGACCGTGATCGACTGGATCAACGCGAGCTGTCCTCAAGATCCCGCCGACGTTGCCACCTGCGTGGCGCTCGACATTTATCCGAAGAGTGGCGTACTCGATGGCGAGGGGACGACGCAGCAAACGACCGTGCGAGCCAAGTACTCGGACGGCACGGATCGCGACGTGACTTCCCTGGCGCTGTTCCTCTCGAACAACGACACTTCGGCGACGATCTCGCTCGATGGAACAATCACCGCCGGGACGCGGGGCGAAGCCTTCGTCATGGCCCGCTTCTCGACCTTCACCGTCGGTTCGCATTACGTCGTTCTGCCGAAGGGGCTCGTCTACGAGGACAAGCCGAAGGCACAGATCAACTACATCGATGAGCTCGTCAACCTGAAGCTCAAGAAGCTGCGGATCGACCCGTCGGGCAAGGCCAGCGACGAGGCGTTTCTGCGCCGTGTGTACGTCGATTTGATCGGCTCCGTGCCGAGTGAAGAGGAGTACGTCCGCTTCATGTCGAACACCGAAGCCGACAAGCGTGACAAGCTGGTTGACGAACTGCTCGGCCGCAAGGAGTTCACCGAAGTCTGGGTCGGCAAGTGGGCCGAATGGTTGATGATGCGGTCGTCGAATCAGACGAGCCTGAAGTCGATCACGCTGTATTACACATGGCTGTCCGAACAGATCGCCGACAACGTGCCGCTCGACAAGATGGTCCGCGAAATCCTCGGGGCCAACGGCGGGACGTTCAAAAACCCGCCGACCAACTTCTATCAGATCGAACCCGACCGGCTGAAAGTGGCCGAGAACGTGGCTCAGATTTTCATGGGGATGCGAACGCAGTGTGCTCAGTGCCACAACCATCCGTTCGACCGGTGGACTCAGGACGAGTACTACAATTTCGCGGCGTTCTTCTCGCAGGTCGGCCGCAAGGTTGGCGAAGACTATCGCGAGACGATCGTCTTCAATTCGGGTGGTGGCGAGGTGAATCATCCGGTCGGTGGTCGCGTGATGCCGCCGGTGTTTCTCGGCGGTGGCCCGGCCGATGTCGCCGGGAAGGATCGGCGAGTGGTCTTGGCCGACTGGCTCGCGTCACCCAAAAACCCGTACTTCGCACAGAACTTCACGAACCGCATCTGGCACCACTTCTTTGGAATCGGGATTGTCGAGCCGGTCGATGATGTTCGCGTCAGTAACCCCGCCTCAAACGAACCGTTGCTGCTGGAATTGTCCAAGCGGTTCACCGAGTCCAACTACGACTTCAAGGCGATGGTCCGGGACATCTGCCGTTCGGAAGCCTATCAGCGTTCGACCGAGAAGAACGCCAGCAATGATTCGGACGAGCGAAACTTCGCACACCAGGCGTTGCGTCGCATCAAGGCCGAGTCGATGCTCGACATCCTCAGTCAGGTGACGAACACGAAGGACAAGTTTCCTCGATTGCCGCTCGGCGCACGAGCCGTGCAGATCGCCGACGGGGCGACGAGCAACTACTTCCTCACGACGTTTGGTCGGGCGACTCGCGAGACCGCCTGCTCCTGCGAGGTGAAGATGGAGCCGACGCTCTCGCAGGCGCTGCATCTCCTCAACGGAGACACCTCGAATGCGAAGATTCAACAGGGCGGCATTCTGGACGCGCTGTTGAAGGAGAAGGTGCCGCCCGAGCAGATCATCGAGCGGCTCTACATCCGCTGTGTCAGCCGCAAGCCGACTCCGGAAGAATTCGCGAGTCTGAAGCCGCTGTTTGTCGAAGGGAGCGACCCGAAGCCCGCGCTCGACGACATCTTCTGGGCGCTGCTCAACAGCCGAGAGTTCCTGTTCAACCACTGATGGTGCTTCGACTCAGACCAAAGTAGCCATCATCGCTCCGCGTGATGAGCCTTTCACAAGTGGACACCCGATCCCCAAAGGCTCATCACGCGGTCGATGATGGCTACTTTAATAACAACCCCAATACCTGACGAGTGTCTTGGATCATGCCGATGAAACGATTTGCTCAGCCACTGGTGGCTTTGGTGCTTCTTACCGCTTCGGTCTCCGCTCAGGAGAAGGCTGCCGCGCCGGCACCCAAAGAAGAAAAGATCACGTTCGATCAGCACATCGTCCCGATCTTTCGTGAGAAGTGTGGCTCTTGCCACAACGCGAACGACAAGAAGGGCGATCTCGTCCTCGACAACTATGGCCTCGCCATGCAGGGTGGGGCGTCGGGCGAGGTCGTGCGGACGGATGGAGACGCCTCGCAAAGTCAGCTCTTTCTCGTCGTGGCCCATCTCTCCGAGCCGAAGATGCCGCCGAGTCAGCCAAAGCTGCCCGACGAGCAGCTCACCCTGATCCGCAAGTGGATCGAGGGGGGGGCGCTCGAGAATGCCGGCAGCAAGGTGAAGCCGAAGAAGAACATGGCGGTTGGCAAGGTCGAGGTCTCGAACCAGCGACCGGTCGGGCCGCCACCGATACCCGAGAATCTGCCGATTGACCCGTTGCTCGTCGCCTCGCGCGGCAATGGTGTCACGGCGCTGGCCAACAATCCGTGGTCATCTCTCGCCGCCGTGGCGGGACACAAGCAGGTCTTCCTCTACGACACGAAGTCGCTCGAACTCGCGGGGGTGCTGCCATACCCCGAGGGAGTGGCGCACATCCTCAAGTTCAGCCGCAACGGGCAACTGCTGTTGGCGGGCGGCGGACGCGGATCGCATTCGGGCAAGGTCGTCGTGTGGGAGGTGAAGACGGGCAAGCGCGTCATCGAAGTCGGAGCCGAGTACGATGTCGTGCTGGCCGCCGACATCAGTCCCGATCAGACTCAGATTGCGCTCGGCGGACCGAAGAAGATCGTCCGTGTCTACGATGTCTCAACGGGTGAACTGCTCTACGAGAAGAACAAGCACACCGACTGGATCACGGCCCTCGAATACAGCCCCGATGGCGTGCTGCTCGCGACGGCCGATCGCAGCAACGGCCTGTTCGTTTGGGAAGCGTTCACCGGGCGCGAGTTCTATTTTCTGACCGGCCACACCGGCGCGATCACCGATGTCAGTTGGGCACCGGACTCCAACATCCTTGCCTCGTGCAGTGAAGACACCACGATCCGGCTGTGGGAGATGCAGAACGGCACGCAGATTAAGAACTGGGGTGCGCATGGCGGCGGCTGTTCGGCGGTCGAGTTCACACGTGACAACCGCATCGCTTCGACGGGCCGAGACAACACGGCCAAGCTGTGGGACATCAATGGCGGCGCGTTGCGCGGCTTCCCCGGTCTCGGCGATCTCGGGATGGAAGTCGCCTTTGATGTCGAGACCGATCGGATGTTGTGCGGCGATCTGACGGGAGCCATTCACGTCTGGAACGCGAAGGACGGCGCGGTCATTGGTCAGTTGAATACGAATCCACCGTCACTGGCCAAACGGATCGAGACCACGGCGCAGAGTTTCACTGCGGCCGAAGCCGCCACGAATCAGGCCGTTGCGCAATTGGCCGCGTTGAACAAAGCCATCGCTGATCGCAAGGTGGCGGCCGAAGCGGCGGTCAAGTTGGCTGCGGATACTCAGGCCGCGATCGATCCCGCGACCAAAGCCAAAGTCGCCGCCGATGCCGATGCTGTCGCGAAGACTCAGGCACTGACAACGGCCGAGACCAACATGACGGCCGCTCAGGTTGCTCAAACGAAGGCGGCGGGCGAACGGGACGTGGCCAGCAAGGAAGTGGCCGACCTCGCCGCGAAGGTGAAGGCGGCGGTGGAAGCGGTCAATGCGACCGATGCCGCTGCGACACAAGCTCTCGCCGCCGTCGAAGCCAAGCCGGACGACGTGGCCGTCAAGGCGGCTGCGGCTGACGCAACGAAGAAGGCGAGCGAGGCACTGGCTGCTCTGTCGGAGTTGACCAAGCTCAAGGCCGCTTCGGTCCAGCAGCTTCCCGCCAAGAGTGAAGCGTTCGGTGCGGGTAACATCGCGCTGAACAACGCGAAAGCCGCGCGAGAGAAGTCGGCCACCGACAAGGTTGCCTCAGACAAAGCCGCCGTCGATGCCGCTGCGAAACTGAAGGTCGCGATGGATGCTGCTGTGGTGGCGAAGGCCAACGCGGACAAGGCCGTGGCTGCGGCCGTCGTCACACCCGAACAACAGAAGCAGGTTGCCGATGTTGATGCGGCAGCCAAGGCGAATGCCGAGAAGGCCGCTGGCATCAAGGCTCAGCTTGACCGGCTCAATGCTGCCAAAGGCCGCACGCTTCAGACGGCCGATGCGACCGCGAAGTGAGTGGATCAGTACTGGCGTCCCGTCGCTCCGCCGACGGGACGGGTGCGGAGAGGCGTTGCACGCATGCGGGACGCTCGGCTCCGTGCGTCCTGTCGGCGGAGCGACGGGACTACAGTACTTCTGAGCGTGACTCTTGCCCCTCCTCTATGCGTTCTCGGGCCGCGATTCGAGATGACCACCAAGGAATTTGAACGTGCGAATCCCGTCATTGTTGTTCGTATTGATGACCGGCATGGCTCTCGCGGGCGATTCGCCTCAGTTTCGCGGGCCGGGGGGCGAGGGACATTCCTCCGAAAAGAACCTGCCGCTGAATTGGAGCGAGACCGAGAACGTGCGCTGGAAGGCGGAGAACGAGGGACTCGGCTGGTCCACGCCGTCCATCGCGGGGTCTCAGGTTTGGATCACGACGGCGACGGACGAAGGGAAGTCGCTGCGGGTCGTCTGCCTCGACAAGGATTCGGGGAAGGTCGTACATGACATCGAAGTCTTCCACCACGATCAACCGGGTCCAATCCACAGCAAGAACAGTTTCGCCTCCCCCTCGGTGCTGATCGACGGCGAGCAAGTGTTCGTTCACTTCGGGAAACTCGGGACCGCATGTCTGGATCGCGATGCGAAGCCGATCTGGCAGACCGAGTTGAAGTACAACCATCGGCATGGGCCGGCCGGCAGTCCGATTGTCGTCGGCGATCTGTTGATCCTGGCCTGCGATGGCGGCGACACTCAGTACGTAACGGCGCTCAACAAATTGACGGGCAAGGAAGTTTGGAAGACCACGCGCGACGGAGCGATGGCGTTTTCGACGCCGCTGTTGATCGAAGTCGATGGCCAGCCGCAGGTCGTCAGCACCGGTGGCGAATGGGCGATGGGGTATGAGCCGCGAACCGGCAAAGAACTGTGGCGGTTCCGTTATCCGAAGGGCTACTCGAACGTGCCGCGTCCCGTGTATGGGCAGGGGTTGGTGTTTCTCTGTTCGGGCTACGACGACCCGGGTTTGTACGCAGTCAAGCCGAACGGTTCGGGAGACGTGACCGAATCGCACGTGGTCTGGAAAAAACTGGATCAAGCCGCACCGCGCAACTCGTCGCCGCTGCTGGTCGGCGAGGAACTGTACCTCGTGAGCGACGGCGGTATCGCCACCTGTCTGAACGCGAAGACCGGTGCGCAACACTGGAAGAAGCGGATCGAGGGAAACTTCTCGGCCTCGCTGCTGCATGCCGAGGGCCGCATCTACCTACTCGACGAGAACGGCAAGACGTTTGTGATCGCCCCGACGAAGGACGAGTACCGCGAACTGGCGGTCAACGAACTTCCCGGCCGCACGCTGGCCAGCATCGCCGCCGCCGACGGAGCCTTGTTCCTGCGCACCGACAAAGCCGTGTATCGACTTCAAACCGGGAAGTAGTCTCGTGGACTTGCGAGGCGTTCGTCGTCGTGGATGTCATGCCGAACCGGACGAGAGCGTAGGTCTGCTATACCTCACGCGGCCACAAGTAATGTGTTTTAGGTGAGCCGCATGCCGTAAGGCTGCGGGTTTCCTGCGGCGATCAAGAACCCGCAGCCTTACGGCATGCGGCTCACCGATATCTCATCTTTAGCCGCGTGAGGTATAAGTTGCGGCATTCGCTTGTGCCAGCGGGCGACCATGTCGATCAGGAGTGCCCGGTCGATGGGCTTGCCGAGGTAGTCGTCGCAACCGGCATCGAGGCAGAGCTGCCGGTCGC
>JAYUFF010000144.1:0-2613 GCA_043738825.1 Schlesneria sp. | reverse complement strand
GCCGAAGAACCGCGTTCTGGCGAAACGCGGCTATGAAAATCATTGTGCGCGGCTACTCAGCCACCTCGGTCACGGTCCCGCCGCGCAGGAACGGCTTCATGGATTCGAGTTGTTTGAAATGGATGCCTCGCACTCGCCCGATGTCGCTCGCGTCACGAAACGGACCACGTTCCTCGCGGTCGGCCACGATGCGCTTGGCCAGCTTTTCGCCGATGCCGTCGAGTTGTGCCCACTCGACCCACGAGGCCGAGTTGATGTCGAGCGAATAGAAATACTCGCGCGGCTGCTGGCTGGTCAGTTCGATCGAGACGGTTCCCCAGCGAGACAGCCTGAGCCAGTGAATCGTCAGCAAGACGACCAGTGCCACGAGCAGCGTTCCGACGACGAGTTGATCGGTGCGACGCAGCCACAACGGCGCGGACTCGGAGGTCGGTCCATCGGCGGCTGGCTGTGGAGTCGCGACGATCGCTGGTTCGGCACGATCCGCAACCGCCTCGGATGCCGAGGCTGTCGTCGTGGCTTCCTGTGGAACATCGGGATCGGACATCGCCATCTCGCCTCACTCAGTCCGAAGCGAACTGCCCGGACGAGCGGCGAAGATACCCGAGACCTCAACACGGCGCAAGGCTCGCGCTATTTGCGAGGCGTGCCTAGGGAACTCGTTCCTGGCCGAGCTGCCTGCTGCGGGTTGGGCAATGCCTGCCCGTTGGCACCAGGACGCGGCGGAATCGCCGCACCGGGGCGTGACGCAGCATTCGTTGGCGTCAAACCCTGGGCCTCGACCGGATCGGAGCGGACGACGATTTTGTAACCCTTCTTTTTCAATTCGGGACGGTACGGATCACGGTCTCCCCCGAAGAAGTCAGCAAGGTTATCCAACTTGTTGCGGTTGTTGATGTCCTGAATCACGAAGTCGAAACTCGTCTGGAGGTTTCCCGTCGGGTCGAGGAGCATCACCGAGCGGGGCAGAAACGTTTTCTTGTCCAGAAAGATTTTGGCGACCTTGTAGTTTTGTTGGTCCTCGGCAAGGAGCGGCACGACGAGAATGGCATGTTGCAACAACGGCTTGGGATTGTTGTCGGACAGCGACAATCGAAAGCGCCGCTTGGCGTCATCCGCC
The DNA here is from genome assembly GCA_043738825.1 of Schlesneria sp. Lineage (GTDB taxonomy): Bacteria > Planctomycetota > Planctomycetia > Planctomycetales > Planctomycetaceae > Schlesneria. The sequence goes on along the minus strand of JAYUFF010000144.1, from coordinate 1,493 downwards.
TTGATGCCGAAGAGAAATGGCAGCGGCCCCTTCACAATGTTGGTTCCGCGCAACTCTTTCGGCAGTGGCGCGATGTCGTAGCTCTTGTCTTCGTCGTTGACCATCAGGATCTCTTCGCCGTTGCAGATCCATTTCTCACTCCGATCCGACTCGACGCGGAACGGGTTGCCGCTCTTGCCGGTTCGTTCCGACACGGTGTTTTTCTTGATCTCGACTCCGGTCAGGTCGATCCGTCCCTTGTCCGGGGTCTCCAGAAAGAATCGGCCCTCCGATCGCTTCTCGACTTCAAACACGAGGTTGAACACCGCGCGTGTGTGCTTCCCCTTGAGCGACTTGATCTGTGCCGACCTCTGTTCCCATTCCTTGAGGATTGCTTCCAGTTCGGGCGAGAGTTGCTCGACGATCATTTGGGTGGCCGGTGGTCGAGCCGGCTTTTCACTGATGTTGGCTTGGCCGCCGGCCTGCGTGATGGGGCCTGCCTTTGGTACTGGTCCGGATTTGGGCGGAGCAGACTGAGTTTGAGTGGGCCGTGTTGAGGACTTGCCCGTCGGTTGCTGAGCGGGCAGGCTCGCGACGAACGCGGACAGCACGAGGACACCGCACGGAACCGCAATGAATCGGAAGGGAGCGCGCATGATGAGACAGATCATCCTGATCGGAGGCATGTAGATCATCCATGAACGGCACGCAAACCGCTCCGCGAACGGATGGCCCGAAGCGGACGGGGGGCGGAATCTAGCGGAAGCCTCCAAATGCGACCAGACCGGTTTTGCTGGCCTTCACTTGGGGGCTCCTCATGGAGAGAACGCAGTGCCGTACATTCACCCGCAGCGTCAGCGAGGGCGAACCGCAACGACGCCCTCACTGACGCTGCGGGGTTAGTGTGGCCATGAATAGTCCGGGTTCAGGTTCGCAGCGGTCGATGCGATTCAATCTCAACTCATTTCACGATGGCATCGACACGTCGTTTCAATCGGCTAAAAAATGCGGAGACGATTGGCGGAGTGGTGGCAGTCGCGCGAAGGCGTTCCTAGAATCTGGCCCTGTTCACGGATTCTCATTTAGAAAGCGAGACCAATCATGCAAGGCAAACAAAAAGTCATCGATGTCCTGAACGCTGGGCTGACCATCGAACTGACCGCCATCAACCAGTACTTCTGCCAGTCCAAGATGTGCCGCAACTGGGGTCTGAACAAGTTGGCCGACAAGCACTATGTCGAGTCGATGGGCGAGATGAAGCACGCCGAAATGCTGATCGACCGGATCATCTTTCTCGAAGGAGTTCCCGAGATCGCGCGCTACGACGTGATCCGCGTCGGCACCACGGTTGAGGAGCAACTCGCCAACGATCTGGATCTCGAAACCAAGGGCGTCCACGCCTACAACGCCGCCATTCAGGTCTGTCTCGACGAAGGTGATTCCGGCAGCCGCGAATTGTTGGCGGGAATCCTGGTCGAATCGGAAGAGCACGTCGATTGGTGCGAAATGCAAAT
>JAYUFF010000143.1:0-6892 GCA_043738825.1 Schlesneria sp. | reverse complement strand
CGAGGCTCCGTGACCGTGGCACCCAATCCCCCAGTTTCAACAAGGCGATGGCCCTGGCGAATCGCGACGCTGCCTTGCGACTTCCGGTCGAGTGCATTCAACTGCCCGACTGCCGTTGCTTCGTAGAGCGGCGGAGTCTCTGCAAGGGACTCCTCTCCGACAGCCTTCATGACCTGAGTTCCGATGCGAGTTTCCCTTACACTTCCCGATCTGGGCATTGGCGACGAGTCCGTGCGCGTGAGCGGTTGGCTCGTGGACCGGGGAGACCTCGTCATCGAAGGGGATCGCGTGGCTGAAGTGCTGATCTCCGGCGTGGCATTTGAAGTCGAAGCCGCTCAGTCCGGGCAACTCATCGAGATCACGAAGTCAGTGGACTCCTCGGTCTCGTCCGGCGATGTGCTTGGCTGGTTGAACTCGTCCGACGATGAACCTGATGGCCTGATTCCTGACTCCTGATTCCATCCCATGTCCCATTGGTCCACACTTCGAGGTCATGCCGAACAGCGCGAGATGTTTCGTCGCGCGATCGCGCGCGGACGGCTGTCGCAGGCGTACTTGTTCGTCGGGCCGGACGGCATCGGCAAGCAGCAGTTTGCGCGGCGGTTGGCCCAGTGCCTCCTCTGCCAGTCGCCGGGTCAGGACCAACTCGAAGCGTGCGGCCGGTGCGCGGGATGCCGACCGTTTCTCGCGTCCGCTCATCCCGACTTCCTGTTCGTCGGCTGTCCGGACGGGAAGCGCGAACTGCCGATCGAACTGATGGTCGGCTCGAAAGAGCGTCGCGGTCAGGAGGGACTTTGCCACGACTTGTCGATCCGCCCGCTGTCCGGTTCGCGCAAGGTCGCGATCATCGACGATGCCGACCTGATGAACGAAGCCAGTGCCAACGCGCTGCTCAAGACGCTCGAAGAACCTCCCGAGCGGGCGATGCTGTTCCTGATCGGCTCCAACTTGGATGCGATCCTGCCGACAATCCGCTCGCGCTGTCAGTTGGTGCGCTTCGCGCCGCTCTCCGTCGCAGACATCGCCGATTTGCTGGTCGAGCAAGACTTGGTCCCCTCGCGCGAGGAAGCTCAATTCGCGGCGGCACTCAGCGAGGGAAGTCTGACGGTGGCCCGACAACTGCTCGAACCGGAATTGCGTTCGCTCCGCTCAACGCTCTATCTCGCGTTGTCTCAACCCAACTTCAGCGGCTTGAGTTTGTCCAAGGTCTTGTTTGAGGGGATCGACAAGATCAGTGCCGACACGCCGGCGCAGCGCGTCAACATTCACTGGCTGATCCGGTTCGCCGTCGAGTTCTACCGAGCAGCCATCTGGCGACTGAGCCGCGATGATGTTGCAGTCGCCACAATCACCGCGACGATCCCCGAAGCGAACACGTTCGCGGATCGAATCGCGTCTCAGCCGGAAGCCTTTGAAATCCTCGGCGCACTCATCGACCGCACCGTTTCCGCCGCAAGCCACCTCGACCAGAACATCTCGGTCGCCCTCACACTCGACGCGCTGCTGGACGACCTCGCGCGCATCGCGCGGTCGGTCGTGGCCGCTCGACCATCGAGCTGACGGAGTTCTTCAGCCCGGAGGGCGGCAGAGCGAACCATTCCGAAACCACAACCGTGTTCTTGGACAAGGCCGATGAACGCGGCTCACCCCGACATGCCGGAAAGTTCGATGGGGCTCAACCCCGGCACGATGTCTCGTGCGAGGTCCACCGTACGGGGATGGCATGTGAAGATCAGCACCTGAGCCGATTTTGAAACATCGACCAGCGCAGTGAGGGTCTGTCGGATTCGCTCTTCGTCGAAGTTGGCCATGACATGGTCGATGATGATCGGCAGCGGTTGGTTCTGCTCGCAGTAGTGCAGGACGTAGGCGAGGCGGATCGCCAGATACAGTTGTTCGCGAGTGCCAGTGCTCAGTTGGTCGGGAGTTCGCTCCACGCCATCGGCTCGTCGAATGAGCACGTTCTGTTTGCCGCCGCCACTGCGGTCGAACTCGATGTACTTTCCGCCCGTCATCTGGCCGAGCAAGCGTGAAACCGTCGCAATCATCTCGGGCTGGTTCTCCTTCTCGAAACGGCTGACGGCGGCGTTGAGCAGATGCCGCGCATAAACCAGCGGCAGGTAGCGATCGACCTCGGCGGCGAGCAACGATCGCTTGCGAGACAGTTCCTCGGTGAGGATCGCGACCGCACCCGATCCGTCGAGTTGAGCCAACTCCTTCCGCGCCGCGCCGACCGCCTCATCGGCCTCGCGTTTGAGTTGCTCCTGCTGACGAAGCCGTTCGGCGAGATCGCGTTGCTCTCCTTCGAGAACACTCCGTTCGCTCTGCTTCAGCGACGATTCAAACTCGTCACGGTCGTCGCCCGCGCGAATCAGATCGACCTCGCGGGCAAGCTGCTCGATTTCGCCATCCAGCCGGACAACCTTCTCGGCGCGCGAGACGACTTCGAGAAACTCCGGCTCGGTGGTCGCGCCGGCCAGAGCGAACAAGCGGGCTCTCTCGGCATCTTGCTTCGAGTGGCGTTCGTTCAGCGACTCCAGGTGCTTTCGCGCGTCAGCAACCTTCTGGGAAAGGTCGTCATGCTTCCGCTGAGCCTCCACGGCGCGCTCGACTTGCTCGGCCAGCTTCTCGATGGCGAGTTCGGTCGAATCACGAACCAGTTCGGGCCCGAGGGCCTCGCACAGCGAACGGACTCGCTGGTCGAATTCCGTGATGCGAGATTGCATCGCGTCGATGCGGGCCTCTTCGCCGGGAAGGCCATCCAGGCGGACTCGCGTCGCGCTCAACTTGTCGATCACTTCGCGAGCCAGATTCGCGTCCCAGTCGGCGGGCAGATTGAGGCGGCTCAACACCGCCTGCCACTCGGCGCTCGCGGCCGTCTCGCGCGCCGCGAGGGTTTGCAGTTCGGCGTCGTACTTCGCGAGTTGCTTGTCGAGCCGCCGGATTTCCTTTTGCAACTCGCTCGTTCGACGCTGCTGGTTCTTCGCGTCATCGATCGACTGCTTGACAGTGGACAACAGGACAGAGACATCACCGACAGCAAGACCGCATGCCGCGCGGAGCCGCGACTCGAACGAAGCAATTCGCTCATTGAGCTGCGACTGCTCCTCAAACAACTCATCTCGCTGCATGATCGTCGCGCAGGCAGCTTCGTGGTCGTTGAGCCAGCCCCGCATCGCATCAGGCGCAAGCGGCTCAAAACCACACGGCTGCCAGAGGGCGAGCCACTTTGTCTGCAATTCAGCCTCTTGTCGTTCAAACTCCGCGATTCTCTGCCGCTTCTGGTCGAGTCGCATCGCCAGCATTGCGAGTTGTCGGCGCAGTCCCTCTCGCTCGGCGACCTCGTTCGCGTTGTCGTAGATTTGATCGGCGATGTCGTCGGCGTCGCGAACGGCCCGCTCGTAAACATCGGGAAGCGAAGCCACGGCACCACCGCTCAACCACGCGGCGACGCTGGAGTCGATCTGCTCTCCCGCAATGTATTTCTGGCGGACGAGTCTCCAACCGGCATCGCGTCGCTCGCGAGCCGCATCGCGCTGGTCAAGGCTCGGCACGACGTGCCCCGACATCGCGGCGGCGAGCGTGTTTTCGATCTCGCGCTGCTCCGCTGCGTCTTCGGCGAGTGACGACTCTTCGATGCGAAGCTGCTCGCGCATGGCGGAGAAGCGCGAGTCGAACTCGGCGACTGACTCGGCTCGCGGAACGGGCAACTCATGCGACGCGGGCGTCTTGGCAGCAAGCGGTGGCGTGAGCTTGCGGCATTGCGTCGCGAGATTGCGTTCCAGCTTCGCCAACTCGTCGCGCGCGCTGTCGGCCTGCTTGCGGCTCGCGACGAAATCGGCTTCGTCAGCCAGCACCGCCGCGAGCGTGGTGACATCGCGCGGCAAACCGATCTCGGCAAGTTCGTCCTGCGCCCGTTCGAGGTTTGCAGAGTCGCCATCTCGCTTGGCGATGAGTTTCGTCTGCGAGGTCGTTCGTTCGCGTCGCTCGTCGCTCAGTCGGTCGATCTCCGCGCGCGTGGCCACATCAACGGAAAAGGCTCGCAAATCATCGTGATTCCAGCCGGGACGCAGTTCGGCCAACTCACGGTCGATCAGCAGCCGCACCGCCTCGCGCTGCCGCTGGCGTTCGGGAAGCTGCTGCTTGGCCTCGATGAACGACTGCCGCAGTTCGAGGCACGACTTGATTTCGGCCCGGTACGAGACCGCGCCCGGATCGAGTTTCAGCGCGGCGAGGCTGCGCTCGGCCTGCGCGATCTCGTCCGTTCGCTGCTCCTGCTCTTCGGCGAGCGACTTCAATTCCCTGCCGAGAGTTTGGAACCGCTGCCGCGCGTCGGCGGGGAGTCCTGTAGGGTGGGACAAGCTCGCTTCGAGCGCCGGCCCACCATCGGGAGATGTCACTAAATCGTGGTGGGCCGGCGCGGCGAAGCGCCGCTGGTCCCACCCTACTTCATGTGCGCCGTTGCCAAGAGCCGCCCGCTCGCCGCGCCGCTGCTGCAACTCATTCCACTTCGGCCACGCGCGGGCGCGCTTCTCGATCTTCGAGTGCTCGCGGCGCAACTGATCGACTTGTTGATGCAGGGCTTGAGCACGCTCGGTCGCTGAACTGACGGTCGCTTCGGCCTCGTGAAACTTCTCCGGGCGCAGTGAGCGGTCTTTGATCTCCTTCGTCAGTTTCTTGAGGTCCGCCAACAGCACGTTGATCGCGGGCTTCGAGCCACCCTTCTTGAACAGTTCGTCCGCCTGACGACTCAGTTCGGCAACGACCTTGTCCGGGCTGCTGGTGCCGCCGAGGCTGCCGCCGAAGAGAGCCGATTGCAGGCTCGCGTGCTTCAAGGTCGCCTCGCCCTGGCTGAGTTGATCGAGTCCAAACGCGAAGACCGACTCGAACAAGCCGCGATCCGCGCCATCGAGCAGCCGCAACCAACCGGCGTCGTCGAGATCGGTCGGCTGACCGTCGAGCTTGATTGCCACCTTGTCCTTGTTTCCCTTGCGGCGTCGCAATTCGACGGCGCGGCCATCGCGCAATTCGAGCGACGCGACGCCCGCCATCTCGCCCTTGTCGCCGAAGTCGTAGGGAGTCCTCGCGGGGAAGTCGAACAGCAACCCGCGCAGGAATTCGAGCAGCGTCGTTTTGCCCGCTTCGTTCGGCCCGTAGATGACCTGCAAACCGTCACCGGGGAAGACGAGGTCGCACTCGTGGAAGTGGCCGAAGCGGTTGATGTGCAGTTGCCGAATCTTCACGTTGGATCTTTCAACGGTCTTCGTTTTGAAGTCATGTAACCCGCAGCGTGAGCGAAGGCGAACGATTCAGGACACTCACATTTCGCGGTCTCTTGAAGCGTTCGTCCTCGCTCACGCTGCGGGTTACTTTGAGTTGCGGCTTCGCCGCGATGTTGATCCAGTCCAGTCAGATCAGATGGCTCAACAACAGCGCCTCGGCATCGTGCAGCCAGGCGACGTGACGGACGGGATCGTCCAGATTGAATGACTCATCGTCGTCGGCATCCTGCGACAACTCGGCGGCCACCTTTGCGGCGAGGTCTTTCGTTTCGGGAAGCTCCAGCAGCGACTGCGGGGCCGTGGCGAGCAAACGGATGTCGCGCAGCAACTGGCCGATCAAGTCCTGTCGCTCGCGCAGGGCGTCCAAATCGAGTGGCGATTGCGTGTGGAACTTGATCTTCTCGATCCACACGTCATCGCCGAAGTCGGACGCGAGCGCCCGCAAGTTCGCCACGAGCTGCTGCCGCGAGGCGTCTTTGGCGAGCTGGGCATGTACCGCGCAGCGCCCGGTAAATTCGAGCCGCACCGCCGCGAGACGCCCATCCGCCGTGGCGACGATCTCGCGCAGATGACTGCGCGTCGCGTCGAGCAGTCCGTCCTCATCGCCTTCCGGTTGCAGCGGGATCGTTTCGCAAAACCAGCGGACAAGATCGGTCTCACGAAACTCGACCTCACGCACTTCGCGGCCACGTTCATCGACCGTCACGAGCAGGCAACCTTTGGGACCGGTCTCGCGCGCGTGACGCCCCTGCGTGTTGCCCGAGTAAACGACGTGAGGCCGCTCGTGCAGGATCGCGAAGTCGTGGACATGCCCCAGCGCCCAGTAGTCGTAACGCTTCGCGACGAGTTCCTCGACCGAGCACGGTGCGTAGGCCGCGTGTTGTGAGTTGCCCCCCGCGTTGGTGTGGAGCAACCCGATGTTGAAGCAGCCCGCGACGGGAGCGGGATAATCGGGAACGAGGTTCTCGGTCACATCCCGCTTCGGGTAACTCATCCCGTGCAGAGCGACCGGCAGCGTCGGATGCCGCACGGTGTGAGGCCGCTTGTGATCGAAGAGGGTCACGTTCGCGGGCCACGGCACGTGACGAGTCATTTCCTCGCGCGAGTCGTGATTGCCGAGAATCAGATAGACGGGGATGTGGGCTTGATCCAACCGCCGCAACTGAGCCGCCGCCGCGAGGGCCGCATGGAAGTCCTTCACCTCCGTGTCGAACAGATCGCCCGCGATGATCAGGAAATCAACTCGCTCTTCCAGACAGAGATCAACGACCCGATCAAACGCCTGCCGCGTGGCGATCCGCAGCCGATCGGCAGGTGCGCCGGGATACGCCTCCAATCCTCGCAACGGACTATCGAGGTGAATGTCGGCGGCATGAATGAAGCGCATTGAACAACGGCCCGTCGTCAGTTCCCATCGAGCTGAGGAAGGCCGGGAATGTTACGTGGCACGTCGTCGGCATGGCAAGTCGCGCGGCGATGTGGGGCAGGGCCATCGCCGATTTGCGACGACGAGTGGAACTGAACGCAAAGGCGCGAGGGTGCAAAGATGCCAAGAAATCCAGATGTGTGTCGTCCCGATTCGCCTCGACCCCAGGGCAATCGCCTTTTCA
>JAYUFF010000142.1:0-6902 GCA_043738825.1 Schlesneria sp. | reverse complement strand
TCGGAATGCTCAACTTCCACCACTTCCGACGACGAGTCCTCGACCGATTCGGAAAAACTCAACCACAAGAATCAACATCCGTGGCGGAGAACCGTAATCATCTGTGCTTCGGTAAAACAATCACTCACCTCGTCGCGTAGAAAGCGTGTGGTGTCATGGTGTATCACGTCGCCCAGGTCACTTGCATGGAGCCGGTACAACTCAAAGAGCTTCGCAATGAGCTTGCGAGCGCGGACGAGATACTAACTGCCAATGGCACTTACTTTACCCCAGTAACCCGAAGTGTCAGCGAGGGAAACAAAGGAATAACGTCTCTTGTCATCGCCCTCGCTTACGCTGCGGGTTAGTAATGTAAGTGCCATTGGATACGAACTGCCGTTTGTGCGCGTGTCAGCCAACCTCGATCGGTTGAGCATTCAGCGGCGTGGCTGAGGTCGGGCGTCCTCGACCGCCCACAGCAGGTGGCAGAGAGGACGTGTTCCCTCGACTGCCGGAGTCGAGCGATGACGCTCGCCTCTCAGCCACATCACTTTCGTCAGGACTTCCCGGAGTATTCGCGGAGAGACTCACGAAGGGCGGCGACGAAGTTGGTGCCGTCTGCCCGTAGTTGAGTTCGCAAGAACTCAGTCCAACTCACCACCACGATCTGGGTTCTTGCGAACTCAGCTACGGGCCATGAATAATCCGGGATCGGCCTCGGTCGCGATTTGGAGGCTGAGACGGCTTGCATCCCTGAGATCGTGGAATCGTTCTTACGACGCACCAAGTTCATTTCGCCGACCTCAAGGCGGGCGGCAACTCGAAACAGACCCCACCACCGAGTTCACCTCGGTGGTTCAATGGCTTTTGAAAACGATGGGACGGGTTCTCAACGAATCATCCGACCATAGATTTGGGTTTCGACAAGGAGAGCGCACGACAGCGGAGCCGATCGGCTTTCATCGCCGCAGCCAAAAATGGGCCGCCGCCGACCGGAGGTCGGACGTTTGCGGCTCGTGGCTGCGGAACTCCGCCGCCTGACAGGAGACGACGCTCGCGAGGCTATCGCCCGCGAGGGCCAAGGCCCTCCGACACGCTGGCGGCTCGAAACTCGCAGACAGAGCGGCTACTGGCCTTGGTCTTCGCGGCCTCTGTCGGAGGCCCGCTCGCGCGACCCGCATCGCGCCAGGCTGTCAGCCGGGTTCAGCGCGATTGCACTCGTCGTTCCCCGTGCCGACTCGGCACGGGGCCGCGCCGAAACGGTGTGTGGGGATCGGCTTCAACATGATCGGTAGCAACTGCCGGCAAGTGTCGTTTCGCCATCGGATCGACGGGCGACTGCCCAGATGCAAGTCGAGCGATGAGATTACCGTATCAGACGCGGGACTCGTCCGAACCGTACTCGCCAAGATAATAGTAGTCCCGGCCGTTGATGTACGTGCGGGCTTGGCCGGTCGATTTGTGGAGTTGATACGACGGAAGTGCCTGTTTCGGACGTGCCATAGTGCGGATACCCCATTATTCGGTAGTAAACTACCGAATAACGTCAGGGTTTTCACCGCACTGACGAACGTCGTTAGGTATCGTAACTCGCGATACGGCAAACAGTTCTAAAAAAACGGGCTGACAGGATTTGAATCTGCGACCTCTTGACCCCCAGACGCATTCGTTGAAACGTGTTTTCAGTAAGAAACCACTACTTTTGTAGAGTCTATCGGCACTCTGCCACTATCGCGATCAGTATCACTCACGCTCAACCTGTCGCCGCAAGTTGTGGTATTCGGTCGATAGTGTGGTAGCTGATTTGTTTACTACCACAGTCGAGTTGAGCATCGACCGCGAAACGAGAACGGCCCGCGCATCAGGTGACGGCGGGCCGGTCGAGTTCGTGGTGATCGTCAGCCAAGTGGCGAGCTTGTCATCGTTCTTCGTCACGAGCGTGATGCGACGTGGCTACCCGATCTTGGTCGATCCGATGATTTGCTCCGTCGTCGCCCATCGCGAGCCGCAGATGCGGCAGGCGCGAACTCTACGACTCTGTGAACCGGATGTCGTATGGCTGACCCGCACGACTCGGAGTCGTCCCGTGCAGTTCGCAACCGGGCATCGCAATCCAGCGGCTTCGGACGTTCTCGGCATGGTGCGACTCCTTCACGGGATCGGTTGCACAGCTTCGCGTCTCCCTCGTCGGTTCGCCGAACGATCAATCCCTCACCCTAACCTGCCGGTACGCGGGAGACGTGAAACTGTGGCTTCCTCATTGGCATCGTCGGGGTCGATCAGCGCGACGTGTGTGGCATGACTCCCGTTGGCTGACGAGAGCGCGACCAGCCCGGACGCCTGCAACGCCAACAGGCCACGCCGACGAGCTTGCCGATCCGCCGGGCTGTTGCCGATCCAACCGCTGTCGATGCGAACCCCCAACCCCGACTTCAGATCGCGGATTGCGGTCCAACGCGCCGCCCACTCGTTCGCGTCGTCATGCAAGCCACGGTAGGGACTGAGGCCGAGAACCCGCTCGCGTTCGACGCAGATCAGCCGCAACAATTCGGTTTCGATGGTTGTATTTGTCACGGCGCAGGTTTTTCTATACGGAAGCCGGCGGTGTGTGTGGTTACGGTGAAAGATGCTTCGGGAAGTACCTTGGCAAATCGCCGGTCTCAGCCAGATCGCTCACCGATCATGCCCGCCGCCCGGTCCAACGCCGTGAGTCCCGCTCTGATGTCGGCCTGCAACGCTTGGCAGGTGACAACCAGTTCGGCCAGGTTCGCTGGCGGGTTCGCTTTCATCGCCGCGATGATGCGGACCAGCTCATCATTCTGCACCTTGAGCAGTCGAAACCTGATGCCGTTGGGAGTCATCGTGTCGCCTCACTGGAAGGAAGAAACCGCCGTCACCGTGGCCCACGGCTGTGGGGCGCACGGCGCGGCGGGAAGGAATCTCAGACGGCCTCGGGCAGCAACAATCGCTGGCGGGCGGCCTCACTCTCGGCATTCAACTCGGCGGCACGGGTGGCGAACGACAGGTCGCGGACCTGCATGATCTCGATCTCGCGCGTCAGTCGGGCGACATGCCCGCCAAGGTCGGAGTCCTCTTGCGCCTTCAACGCTGCGAGCCGATCTTCCTTGGCCCTCAACTCGCGCGAGTGCGCCGCCGTCTCGATCCGCAGTTCGTGCATTCGTCGCTCGCAATCGGCCACGGCCTGCAACGCCAGCGGATCGGTGCAGGTTCGCGCGAGTTCGATGCGTGCGCCCGCTCCTGCGGAGATGGCGTTGGCCGCCGCGTTTTTTGCATCGCTCAACGGCCAGAGTTTGCGGTCGTGCGCGGCCTCCAGTTCAGCGAATGCGGCGTTCTCCGCTGCGATCTTGGCGGTGATCTTCGGGTGTTCGGTTTCCGCCGTGGCTCCCGCCGCAACCGTGGCCGACCAGGTACGCCGCTGGGCGAGCAACTCCACGGCCTTCGCCAAATCGTCGGGCGATTTGTTGAGTCGGTCGAGTGCGGTGAGAACCGCGTCTGCGTCGGTCGTCGTGTTATCGGCAACGCCGATAACCAACTGCTGCCATATCGTCGCGGTTTGACGAGCGGCCTCATCTTTTCGCCGCGTCAACATTTCCAAAAGTCCTGCAATCATCGTGGTCGTCCTTTCAAACGGGTTCAAAATTCGCCGTCTGGCCACTGAGCCAAGTCGGCATTCCAAAGGTCTATAAAATCTGTCGGCGATGGTATATCGCAGAGTTTACTAAGAGGTATATCTTCCAACCGCTCACACTCATCGCCGAGTGCGCGGCGATAGACGGAAGTGGACGAGTAGGCGTAGAAATCGTGGTCGATAACCTGCGGCAACCAAACCGGCCAGCCGCGCTGCTGCATTCTGAAAGTCAAATGGCAACAAATCCTCAACCACGATGGCCCGTGGCCGTGACGCACGGATCGGCCGGGAACCGTGATGTTGCCAGTCACCACACTGGCCGCGAACCCCTCGGGAACCGTCGGCGTGTAGTTCGGCACCTCGGGGATGTAGGCGTCGAACGCATCGACGGCGTGCGCCAACTCGTGGGCGGCGATGCCGACGAACGAGTCTGGGTCTTGGCAATCGGGCGAAATGTCGTTGAGCAGAAAAGTCGGCCCCGCGCCGCGCCATCTCGCGCCGATCTCGGCGCGAAACCAAAACGGCATGGCGGGGGAGAACAGCCCTCGAAATTGCGCGTCGTCGCCTAGGATCGAAGTCTCGCTCAACAAAACGACGTAAACCTGACTCGCGCCGATCGCCGCCAAGTCGGGCGCGAGCAGCGTGGCAAACTCGGTTTCGAGCCGGTCGCGGAGCGGTCGGAAGTCGTGGCTTGCGTTCTGTCGCGTCGGTTTGTGTGTTGATGTCTCGGTCATGCTCGCCCCTTGCGTCTCGGCAGCGTTGAACGTCGCGAACCGTTTCCGCGTCCGGCCGTCGCCAGGCTGAGCCAGTCGCGAGTTGAGCCATCGGGCAGCACAACGAACCGCCATCGGCATCGGTCGCACTGGTGACGATCGCCTTGCTCGTGATGCGTCGCCGGTGATCGGCACGCGGGACACGTCGGGACGGTCTTCGGAGTCGTGGTCATGGTGTCTCTTTCAGCCAATGCGGAACGAACGGAACGACGGAACGAAATTTCCATATAAACTTTTCATCCCTAGGAAACTTTCGGTTATAGGGAAACATCGTTCCGTCGTTCCGTTCGTTCCGTGTCATGCTGCCGTCTCCGCCTTGATGGCGATGCCGAGATACCAACGTCCGTTGTTGGCGTGTTCCTTGAAGCCGTTGTCCTTCAGCCAACTGCCAACGAACCTTCGGTTTGGCAAATTGTCGCCGCCATCGTTGCACCACTTTTCGAGAGCATCGAACAGGGTTGAGAACTTCACCCTGTAGGCTTGCCCGGTCAGGCAGCATTCGCTGACGAACCGTCCGAGCGCGTCTTGTTCGCTGCGATATTCCGCAGTCGCCGCGCGAACTGATTCGGGGATGCGTAGCCCGCCACGCTGCCAGTCGAGACAACCTCGAACGGCCCACGCGAGGATTCCTTCGGATTCGGCCTTCAGCTTGGCGGGGAGTCCCTTGTCCTGTTTGAGTTCGTCCGGTCCGGTCTCGCCCTTGTCGGGATTCCAGAACTGTTTCAGGAACGGAATCAGCACGAGCCGCCGCCAGATTCCGTGATCGGCCCCGCGAACTTTGGGTTTGTGATTCGTGCAGAGAATCAATTTGTGAGTCGGTGAGAACTGCCAAAAGTTTTCCCGCATCCGCCGCGCCCGAATCTTGTCGCCGCCCGTGAGGGACTTCACGAGTGATTCCGCGAGCCGTCCGCCGTCCTCGGTCTCGGATGCGACTACGAACCGCATCCCGAACAAGTCCGCGAGTTCGGTCGGGTGAGCTTCATTTTTCTTGACGGTCAACAGGCTCGCCGGTGCCGCCATTGTGTAATCCGGTCCGATGGCTTCCTGTAACGCGGTCAAGAACGTCGTCTTCCCGTTGCTGCCAACGCCCCACGGAATCGGGAGAATCTGTTCGCTCACGTCGCCAGTGATGAAGTATCCCGCGAGCCGTTGAAGTAACTCGATGGTCGGTGAGTGTCCTCCGAAAACGCCTTCAAGGAATCGGTCCCAACCATACGAATCGGCCTCGTGGTTGAAGTTCGTCGGGCAAAGTTTTGTGAGATTGTCTTCGCGCCGATGCGGCCTCAGTTCGCCCGTCCGCAAGTCGAGCGATCCGTTCGGGCAGTTCAAGAGCCACGGATTCGCGTCGAGTTCGTCAACCGAAATCGGAACGTCCGCCGATGCCAGCTTGAGCATGGCCGAGAGCTTTCCCACGCCACTGGTCGAGACAGCGAAATCAACCACGTCCTTTGTGAGGAAGTCCCGCGCATCGAACCACACGGAGTCGGCAACCGCCATCGCGAGCCGCATCACAGCCCCGTCGTTGTCAATTCGCCATCGCATCCCGTCCCAGATCAACCAGACGCCCCACGCATGGCAGAACCGAACTCGGTCCCGAAACTGTTTGAGGAATCGCCGCGAGTTCGCTCGGTCGGTTCGTCCTTTGTCGAACTTGATGTTCGTCCAATCGTCGCCGCCGTCCTCGGATGTCGTCTCATCGTCCTTTGTCGGTTGCCACGGCTTCGCGTCCGTGATGGCTTGTCGTAGCAGAGCCTCGCCGTCCTTCGTCGCGAGAACTTCGCGAACGCCGTCGCCGTCCTTCGCCTTCATCTCGCCGGGCAGGGTTGTGATGCGAACCGATGCCGCCACGCCCGCGAGCCGTCCCGCTGTGACTTGTGCCGCGTCCTCGCCGGTCTTGTCGCGGTCGGGAATCACAATCACGTTGCAACCCGCGAAGACTCGCGCGAACTTCGCCGCCATCTTCGAGCCGGGCAGACCGACCGCGAGGAATCCGAGTCCGTGCAATGCCGCCGCGTCCTTCACGCCCTCGACGATGCCAACCGTGTCGCCCTCTTTCGGCCACGCCGCGACGAACAGCCCGACAGGTTTCTTCGCCGCCGACAGTCCCTTCTCAAACTCGGGTGAGATGAGAGCCAGGTCAAAGTACGAACATTGGTTTCGATGCTGGTCGAACATCGGGACGCGGGCGACTTCAAGTTTGCCGCGCCGATCGCTGTTTGCTCCGAACGCCCGGAAGGATTCGGCCGGCATTCGCTTCGCCCTTGCCACGTCCGCCACGATGTCCGAAGGCTTCCGCTCGCCGCCTTCGATGCCGAGATGAGATGCCACGGCTTTGAGCGTCTCGCCGAACGTCCAATCGTTTCGCCACTGGATGGCCGCAATGCCGTCGCCGTTCCCTTCGTTGAAACACTGGTTGCACAGCACGCCGCCGGTTTCGTCCACGTCATCGAACGCGCGGAATCGGTCGGTCCCGCCACACTTCGGGCAGGGATGATGCCGCC
>JAYUFF010000141.1:0-6905 GCA_043738825.1 Schlesneria sp. | reverse complement strand
AGCCGCTTCCCGTCAACCTCGACCTTGAATCCGCGCGATCCGCCGGGATGTGGCAGCGGGCAATGAGTGACCGTCGCGCGGCCGTTCGCCACGACAGTCCGCTCGGCGAGCGGCACGAACTCGAACGGCGGCAGCACGGGGAAGATCGGCTCGGCGAACAGATGCCGCTGCACGGCGTCGTACACGTGCGGCTCGGCGTGAATCCGGCAGCGGGTGATCTCACCCTTCATCATCGGCACGAGCAGAAACGTCAGCCCCATGAGGTGGTCGAGGTGCGCGTGCGTGAGGAACAGGTCCAGCTCCTTTGACTCCAACCGGCTCGCCACACGAAACGCACTGCTGCCCGCATCGAACGCCAACCCCAACTCGGGCAGCAGCAAACAGGCCGTGTGCCGCCGCTCGTTCGGGTGAAAGCCGCCGGTGCCGAGCAGCAGCAGTCGCATGGGATCACCTTTGGAGTTGGGGAGGCGCTGGTCAGATTCGATTGGGAGGACGGGCAAGAGCGCCCATCCTCCGGTCGCGGTGGCATCTCACGTCAGCTTGCGTTCGCGAATCC
This sequence comes from Schlesneria sp., assembly GCA_043738825.1. Taxonomy (GTDB): domain Bacteria; phylum Planctomycetota; class Planctomycetia; order Planctomycetales; family Planctomycetaceae; genus Schlesneria. The sequence continues at coordinate 6,349 of JAYUFF010000141.1, read as the reverse complement.
AATCGGTGTGAGACATCTGGCCGCGCGGCTTGTCAGTCCGTTCGTAGGTGTGCGCGCCGAAGTAGTCTCGCTGAGCTTGCAGCAGGTTGGCGGGGAGCCTCGCATTGCGATAGCCGTCGTAGTAGCTGAGGGCCGCGCTGAAGACTGGGATTGGCAGACCGAGTTGCACGGCGGTCGAGATGACTCGACGCCAGCCCGGTTGGGCCTTGTCGATGGCCGCGCGGAAGAAGTCGTCGAGCAGCAGGTTTTCGAGTGTGGGGTTCTTGTCGAACGCCGCCTTGATGTCGCCCAGGAACCTCGACCGGATGATGCAGCCGCCTCGCCACAGGAGAGCAATGTTGCCGTTGTTCAACTTCCAACCGAACTCCTTCGCGGCGGCGTCGAGTTGGACATAGCCCTGTGCGTAGCTGCACAGCTTCGAGGCATACAGCGCCTGACGCACGTCTTCGATGAACTGAGTCTTGTCGCCGGTGAACTTGGCGTCGGCCGGACCTTTGAGAACGGCAGAGGCTCGCACGCGGGCGTCCTTCTGGGCGGAGAGGCAGCGGGCGTAAACGGCTTCGGTGATAAGGGTCGTCGGCACGCCGAGGTCGAGCGCGTGCTGGCTCATCCACTTGCCCGTCCCCTTCTGACCGGCGGTGTCGAGAATCTTATCGACGAGGTACTCACCCGTCTCCTTGTCCTTGACCGTGAAGATGTCGCGCGTGATCTCGATCAGATAGCTTTCGAGTTCCCCTTCGTTCCACTTCGTGAAGACCCGATACAACTCGTCGTTGGTCAGTCCGAGTGTGTTCTTGAGGATGAAGTAGGCTTCGCAAATGAGCTGCATGTCGCCGTATTCGATCCCGTTGTGAACCATCTTGACGTAGTGCCCTGCCCCGGCTTCGCCCACCCAATCGCAGCAGGGGATGTCGTTGTTCGGGCCGACTTTCGCCGAGATTTTCTGGAAGATGTCCTTCACGAACGGCCAGGCTTCAACGTGCCCACCCGGCATGATGCTGGGGCCTTTCAACGCACCCTCTTCACCGCCCGAGACGCCCGTCCCGATGAACCGCAGCCCGGCCGCTTTGAGTTCCTTGTCGCGGCGGTTGGTATCGACGAAGTCCGAGTTTCCGCCGTCGATAATAATGTCGCCGGGCGAGAGGAGCGGCTTGAGTTGCTCGATCACGCCGTCCACCGGCGCACCGGCCTTCACCATAATCATGACTCGCCGTGGAGTCTTCAGGCTCCCGACGAACTGTTCGAGCGTGTGATAGCCCTTGATCCGATCCACCGTTCCCGCGTGAACCTTGTCCGCCGGTTCGTTCTTCAACCCGCCCACAAACTCGTCGGTGGTGGCCGTTGTCCGGTTATAGACCGCGACCGAGAAGCCATTATTGGCCATGTTCAAAACCAGGTTCTGACCCATCACGGCCAAACCAATCAAACCAATATCGTGCTGTGACATGAGAAGCTGCTGTGTCCTTTTTGAGTTTGTGCTTCGTGCAAAGAAGAGCGTTCAGTTCAAGTGATGACCTCGCAGGCGTCGAGTCATCAGTTTTCAAAAATGTCTGCGACTGTGAATTTCAGTCCGGGAAGATCGGGTTCGACGGAAAGTTCTGCTGTTCCAGTAAAGAGAGCCGGTGGCTGATTGGAACGATAGACCTCCACTGTTTGAAAGTGAGGACTGACGATCCAGACCTGTTTCACTCCCACGGACAGATACTCATCGACCTTGGCTTCCACTTCAGCAACGCGATCGGACGGCGACAGAATTTCAATGGCGAGAATGGGGGCACCGTCGAACACCACTCGCCTGCCCTGGATAAAATGGCCAACATCCTTGGAGACAACGGCCACGTCGATTCCAACAATTGTCGATGGTTTCGCTCGCAACCGAAAGCCCGCTTCGCCGCCGACGACTTTGAACGACTTCAGTCCTGCGGCTCGCAGCCATGCTTTAAGTAGAAAGCCCAAGTTGATCATCAGCTCGCTGTGAAACGGATTTCGGTACGTCATCGGCTTCTCCCAAAGTTTGCCGCGAATCAAGAACTGATCTCTCTTGCCGTTCTCTGGAAGCGACAGGAATTCCTCCGCCGTCATCAACGTGGCAACAACTTCGGGCAAAGTTGCGATCATGGGAAAACTCCTAGAGACCTTGGGGCATCACTGATGCTGAAGCGAGAACTAGCGCTGAATCCGGGCCGAGCCACCCTTGGCGAAGGCTTCCACTTGTTCGACCGTGGACATCGTGGTGTCGCCGGGGAACGTGGTGAGCATCGCGCCATGAGCCCAGCCGAGTCTCAGGGCCTCTTCGGGAGCCTTGCCCTTGAGCAGGCCGTAGATGAAACCGGCCGCAAACCCGTCGCCGCCGCCAACTCGATCAACCACGTCGAGGTGACACGTTGGAGCCTGATACGTCTGGCCTTCGATCCAGCAGACCGCACTCCAGTCGTGGCTGTTGGTCGTGTGAACTTCACGCAGCGTCGTCGCGACGACCTTGACGTTGGGAAGCTGCTTCGCGACATCGCCCATCATGCTGAAGAAGGCCGTCGGGTCGATCTTTGACTTCGACTCGACATCCGGCCCCTTCAGGCCAAGCCCCTTTTGCAAGTCCTCTTCATTTCCGACGAGCACATCGACGTGTTCGCAGATGCGGCGCAGGGTCGTTTGAGCCGTCTCCAGCCCACCGGAGATCTGCCAGAGCTTGGCGCGAAAGTTCAGATCGAGCGAGGTCACGGCCCCGGCGGCCTTCGCGGCCTTCATCCCTTCGATGACCAGTTCGGGGGTCGTCTTCGACAGTGCCGAGAAGATGCCGCCGCTGTGAAACCATCTCACGCCGCCCACGAAGATCGACTTCCAATCGAAGTCGCCGGGCTTGAGTTGCGCGGCGGCCTCGTTACTGCGGTTGTAGAAGACGACGGGGGCGCGAACTCCCTTGCCCTGATCGCTGAAGACCGTGGCCATGTTGGGGCCGGTCACGCCGTCGTGCTCGAACGTCTTGTAGAACGGCTTCACTCCCATCGCACGGACTCGTTCGGCAATCAAGTCGCCGATCGGATAGTTCACCATCGCGCTGGCGACACCGGTATTCATGCGGAAGCAGTCGGACAGGTTCGCCGCGACGTTGAACTCACCGCCGCTGACGTGGATCTTGCACTCGGTCGCCTTGCGAAACGGGATGATGCCGGGATCGAGCCGATGCACGAGAGCACCGAGCGAGAGAAAGTCCAAGGCTCCGGTTGACGGGATGTTCAGCATGGTGTTCCTTCAAGGAGGGTCCGAGAAAAATTCGGCCCCGTGGCGGGGTGGATTCGTGCGGTCGGGTTGGAGCCGTGGTGAAGGCTGAAGTCCGGCTTAGCTTTGTTAGCCGGACTTCTCTCCGGTCTCCGGGAGGACGCCTCCATTGAGAAGTCCGGCTTTCAGAAAAGCCAGACTTCGAGACGGTGAACGGTTCACTGTGCCACCCGTCGCGACGGGGCGGTATGATATCGGCCGCTGCGAGACAGTTCAAAAGCCCGACGAAGGTTTCTCGTTCGTCGTGAGGTATTCTTCCCACAGTTCGCTTGTAAGCCGCCTCTTCTTGGGAATCGAGCATGTTGATCCGAACCTTGCGATGCGCTGGAAGTCGATGGGTGGCCGCCGCTGCCTTGCTGAGTCTGCTGACTCTGGCCGGAAGCCGCCTCGCGTCGGCGGCGTCCTCCGATGAGGAAATCATTGCGAAGATCAACGCCTTCGTGAAGCAGGGCTGGATCGACAATGGTGTCACTCCGTCTGAGCGGGCCGATGACGGTGAGTTCGCCCGCCGCGTGACGCTCGATGTTGTCGGACGAATCCCGGCTTACCAGCGGCTTGTCCAGTTTTTGAATGACTCGTCGCCAGACAAGCGTGCGCGGCTGGTCGATGAGTTGCTCGACGAGCCTGACTACGCCGAGCAGTTCTCCACGATCTGGGGCAACCTGCTGATCGGTCGAGCCAACAACCGGCGGACGAATCGCGGCGTACTCGAACGCTGGATCAAGCGGCAGTTCGAGAAGAACGCCCGCTACGACCAGTTCGTTTACGACCTGATCTCCGCCGAGGGGAACAGCGAACAAAACGGAGCGGTCGGATTTCTGGCGGCTCATCTCAACGAGAACGCGGTCCCGGCGACGGCCATCACCGCGCGGTTGTTCCTCGGGTTGCAGGTTCAATGCACGCAATGTCACAACCATCCGTTCAACGATTGGAAGCAGTCGCAGTTCTGGGGAATGAACGCCTTCTTCCGGGGAACCCGCCGTCAGGGAATGGGCAACGCCCAACGCAACGACTTCGATCTGACCGACAACGATGCCGAGAGCATCGTCTTCTTCGAGAAGCGGTCGGGACTCATGGAAGCCATCACGCGGCAGTTCGTGGACGGCACGCTCGCGGTCAGTGAGTCGGGCGATTCGCCGCGCAAGCAGCTCGCCAAACTGGTGATCGATCCGTCGAAACCGTATCTGTCACGAGCCGCCGTCAACCGGATGTGGAGCCACTTCCTCGGCAGCGGCTTCACGCGGCCGATCGACGACATGGGGCCGCACAACCCGCCGTCGCATCCCGAACTGGTCGATTTCCTCGCGCAGGAGTTCCAAACGGCGGGCTACGACCAGAAGCGGCTCATTCGCTGGATCGCGGCGAGCGACGCCTACAACCTGACCAGCCGCTTTCACTCTCGCCACGATCATGCTCCCCTCGCCCCGGCTGTGCGGGGAGAGGGGCCGGGGGTGAGGGGTTCTTCTGCATCTCGTCCGACCAGCGATCCTACCAACGAAGAGACCGTCGGCAACACGGCCGACGACCCGGCGTCCGGCAACACGCCGCTCTTCAGCCGCGTCTACGTGAAGCCGTTCACCGCCGAGCAGCTTTACGATTCGCTGCTCGTCGCGACCGAGGCACACAAGGCGGGCCGCAACTACGACCAGTCCGAAAAGCAGCGCACCGAATGGCTCGGCCAGTTCATCCGCACGTTCGGCACCGATGAGAACGATGAATCTTCATCATTCAACGGCACCGTCCCGCAGGCCCTTGTCATGATGAACGGTGAACTGGTTCGCAACGCTCTCAGTGGCGCGAACGGCAGTTTCCTGAGACGAGTCCTCGAAGGGACGGTCTCGAAACCCGACGACGCGGTGGACAAGAACAAGTTGCCGCGCACCACGACTTCCGCCTCGAAGACGAAGCCGACCGCGATCAAACCGCCGAAGACGATTCCGCAAAAGATCGAAGTCCTCTATCTGACGGCCCTCGCCCGCAAGCCGTCTTCCGCCGAATTGAGTGCCCTCGACAAGACCTTCCAAAACTCAGCCAACCGCGACCCGATCCTCGGCCTGCAAGATGTCTTCTGGGCGCTGCTGAACTCAAACGAGTTCATCCTGAATCACTAACAACGGGAGTTTGAGATGGGGCTGATTCACACGGAAATCGAATTGCTCAACGGGGACGACCTCGCCTTCGTCCGCCGCAATCAGATGGAACTTGCCGACGTGCGCCGCATGAAGGTGACGGCGCTGGTTGACAGCGGTGCGTTGATGCTCGCCATCAATGAGTCCATTCGCGATCAACTGGGTCTGCTCAAAGTGGACGAGCGGCTGGCGGAACTGGCTGATGGTCGGACGGCCATGTACGACGTTGTCGGCCCGGTGGAGATTCGGATTCCTCACCGTCGTTGCAGCGTCGATGCCATGGTCCTGCCCGGAGACGTTGAAGTGCTGCTGGGCGCGATTCCGAGGGAGGATATGGACCTCGTCATCAATCCGAAAAAACGGTCGGTCGAAGTCGATCCCACGATGCCCTACATTTCCAAGAAGCCGATGAAATAGACCATCCAGGTTCACGGAAACGGAAGCCTTCTCGATTCCAGCCGCACACGAACACTCCAGTACAACCTCCGCATGGACGCTCCCCCCGCCACTGAATCGAGTCCGCCGCCTGCCGAAGAACCGCCACTCCTCCCACTGGGAAATTGGTGGTGGAGGCAAGCTCGCAAACTGGTCGTGTTTGTGATCGGCATGACCGTGTTGCTGATCGGCATTGTCATGATCATCGGCCCCGGCCCGGCGACGATTGTGATCCCGATCGGCCTCGCGATTCTCGCCACCGAGTTCGTGTGGGCGAAGCGGTTGCTCGACTACGCCAAACGGCGAGTTCAAGAGCTGACTCAACGCGCTTCGCCCCCCGATCCACCGCCCGCAACATGAGGTCCACTGTCTTCGGTCCGATTGCGGTCATTCACTCCCAATGGTTTACGGGATGGTGCGCCGGTTCGATGAAAATATCTCACGTTGTTCTTGATGAGATATTCTTGGTGAGCCGGGCGGCGTCAGCCCCCGGACTTCTATCGCGAAGA
>JAYUFF010000140.1:0-2618 GCA_043738825.1 Schlesneria sp. | reverse complement strand
TGACGATGAATCCCGACCCGAGTCCGCCGGGAGTTTGAATCAGCACCACGCCCTCACCGAACTTCTCGGTCAAGTCCTTCACACTCCGACGCGGCAGTTCGGCCGTGCGATAGAGCTTGTGCTTGTGAATCTCGACGGGAGCGTTCGCCGATTCCTTCGACGCCGTGCGCGTCTTGATCTGCGACAGCGGAAGCTTGACCACCTCGATGCCGATATCGACGAACAACACGTCCCCCTGCTGCTTGAGCACATCCCCTTCAATCTTGTTTCCGGTCTTCAATTCAAACACATCGGCCCGGGCCGCTGACTGGCCAGTCGCCAGCAGTGCGATCAAGACGAAAGGCAGAACTGTGGAACCACCGTAGCGGGCAGAAGATGTCGTCATGGATTGGCTCGATGTTGTTGGAAGATGTTCGCTTGCGCACATTCAGATCTGTCGATCGCCGATTACTGACCCCGGTATTTCGGGTGGCACTCCGTGCAAGACTTGACGATCTTGTTGATGGAATCGGTGAACTGTTTGTAATTCTGATCCTTCGCGGCTGCTCCCGCCTCTTGGCCACCCGCAATCAGATCGGCGGCATATTTCTGGTAATCGGCCTCATCAGTGCCGTCATAACCTGCCAACGATGTCATTTTCCCCAGCGCCGCGATCAGCATCGCTTCGTGTTGAATGGTCTCCAGTTCCGACTTCAATTTGGCCTCGGTGTTGATGTTCAGGCGGAGCCACTCGGAAGCCTTCTCGATGCGCTGCATCACCCCGCCGCGCTCGGCCGTCTCGCGGAACGGACGCTTTGCAAGAACCACTCCTGCATCAGCGGGAATGGAGCCACCAAACACAGCCGCCAACTTTTCATAGGGCACCTTCGACTTGTCGTAGAATTCCTTGCCGGGCCCCTCGGCGGCACTGGACAATTCGGAACTGAAGTCACGAACGTAGTGCGCGTTGGCCTTCCAACTGGCCGCTTCGCTGTGTTCGATCGCGATCCCGGCGAGACCGGCCAGCAAGGCGGCTTCCCAGCCAATCTCCTTGCACTTCTTGTTGAAGTCCCCCGGTCCCTTCATCCACGCCGTGAGATCGTTCCGCACCGTCTTCGCCTCGGCCTGCAAGATGTCGATCGAGATGAAGTCGGCCCACGCCGTAGCGCCGCCCGCAGCAGGTTTCACAGCATCGGTCACCGGCTTGGCGGCAGGCTCGCCCGCGTTGGGGTCGGGCTTGGCGACCGCCACCGCGATGGGAACAACCGCCGCGTTGTTGGCCTCTTCCAACGGGTTCTCGAAGAAGGCGTCGTACGGAATGCCGCGACTACTCTTTCGCACGCCGCTGCTCGATGAAGACTTCGAGGCCACCGCGCCGTCGTCCGCGGCGCGGTGCGGCTCTTTCGATTTGACGGCCGTCTTCTGTGCGGACGCTTCCTTCTCAGCAGTGGCCTGCGCGGCGGGCTTGCCTCCGCAGCCGACGATCATCGAGGCCAGCATCAACCCGGCGGCGAGCATCGAGCCGGTTGTTGTTCGTGATGCCGCTGGGCAACGACTGTTGTTTCCGAAACTCAACATCTCCGTCTCTCCTTCGGTTTGAACGATCTTCTCACCGAGAAACTGGGGCAGCGCAGGTTTTGTCGCACCGATTTGAACGCTCGGGATTATGGTTGCGTCGGCTCGCGCCTGCAATGACCTTGCAATCGAGGAGCCTCACCACGCACAACCCTACGACGAATCAGCCGCTTCCCACACATGAACTTCCTTCAATTCTGGGAAGACTGGGAGGAATTTTCCGCCCGGCCCTTGTCTCGGCAAGGTCCACCTATTATTCGTACCCGCCACGTGTGGAATGAGAGCGGGTCAGTTTTGACAAGAAACCCTGAACCGCTCCCTGAAGATGCTGACTCGTGATCTATGTTTACTGTGAGGCCGAGGCCGTTGACCACGAAGGTCAACCGAGACGGCTTCTGGAAATTGGAAGTGTGGTAGGCAGCATCTCACAGTGACGTGAATGCAACCGCCTCTCGCAAGGAGAATGACGATGAGAAAGTTAGTTGCTTGTGCCCTGTTGGGAATGGCCGTCATGGCCACCGCATCGAGTGGAGCGGAACCACGTTCCCTTCGCCTGATCAGTTTGTTACAGAACAGCCCGACACTGCTGAACCCGGTCGATCTGCCGATGCCGGCCCCGCTGTCGTCGGTCCCCGAGATTCAGTACAGCGGCCCGGTCACCGCTCTGCCGGTGATGGCCTCCACGGTCGAGGTCTATCAAAACGTGAAGTATCGCCGCGAGCGGAACATCGCTCCCTGTGCCCAACCGATCATCGTGCAGATCCCCGATCCCTGCGCCCGCAAGTCCGCCTGCTGCCCGACGCCCTGCGTCAACGTCCAGATCTGCGTCCCTCAGTGCGGCTGCCCCTGCGTCAAAGTCACGCGCTGCGGTGACAAGGTCCGTTACGACTACGGCAAGTACGCCATCAATGTCATCTCGGCCCGTGGTCGAGTGATCGTGGACTACGATGACTAACTGAGGCTGTCCGAGAACTGGACTTGCCGCAACAGGTGTAGAAGCATTGGCTTGGGTGCCACGGTCACGGCTTGGCGTGGCCGTGCTTCTGTCGTTGCGAAGACACGGC
>JAYUFF010000139.1:0-6921 GCA_043738825.1 Schlesneria sp. | reverse complement strand
ACTTTCGACGCCGCGATCGTCGATCTGCGCATGCCCGGCCTCAGCGGGTGGGACGTGATCCAGCACATCAAGAAGGTCTCGCCCGAGACCGAAGTCATCATCAGCACCGCGCACGGAGACATCGATGCCGCGATTCAGGCGGTCCGCGCGGGGGCCTACGATTTCCTCCGCAAGCCGTGCAAGCTGATCGACATCAACGCCTCGCTGAAGCGCGTCGCCGACAAACGTACGCTCATGAACAAGACGATCGCTCTCGAATCGAGACTGAAGGCGGTCGAAGGCTCACCCGATCTGATCGGCCGTACGCCGGGGATGCTCCGCGTCAAGAAGCTGTGCGAGAAAATTGCCCCGACCGATTCGAGCGTCCTCATTCTGGGAGAGACCGGCACGGGGAAGGAACTCGTCGCGCGACGCATTCACGATCTGAGTCCCCGCGTGGCGATGCCGTTCGTCGCCGTGAACTGCGGTGCGCTCCCCGAGAACCTCGTCGAGAGCGAACTGTTCGGACATCGCAAGGGTGCGTTCACGGGAGCCGACACGCCGCGCAAGGGGCTGCTCGAAGTCGCCAATGGCGGAACGCTGTTCCTCGACGAGTTGGGTGAACTCGACAAGTCGATGCAGGTCAAGATGCTGCGGTTTCTGGAATCGGGCGAGGTCCGTCGCGTGGGTGAGAACGAAGCCTTCCACGTCGATGTCCGTGTCGTCTGCGCCACGAACTGTGATCTTCAGCACATGGTGGTCGATGGCTCGTTCCGCGAGGATCTGTTCTTCCGCGTGAACACGTTCGAGATTCATTTGCCTCCGCTGCGCGAGCGCAAAGACGACATCCCCGAGTTGGCGCGAACGTTGATCGCCCGGTATCTCAAGCGGCGCGATGTCCCCGATAACTTGCTGTCTCCCGAAACGGTGCAGGTGCTCAAGCTGCACGACTGGGCGGGCAACGTGCGAGAACTCGCGAATGCCCTCGAACATGCGGTCATCATGTCGGACGGAGGGGTCATTCAACCCCAAGACCTGCCGGCTGGCGTCCTGCGTCACGCGGGCGCGGAGTTCGTCAAACCGGCGACGTTGGAGCTGCCCGCTCACGCCAAGACGCTCCGCGAAATCGAAATGGATGTGATTTACAAGGTGCTCGACAAGCACCAGGGCGATAAACCGAAGGCCGCCATCGAACTCGGCATCGCGTTGAAGACGCTCTACAACAAACTCAACGGCGACCACAAAGCCGCCGGTTGACCGAAGCCGCCGAGCCGCAACCCAGAGCAAGAGCCGGAACCACGGATGACACTGATTTCGCGGATGTCACAGATCAGGCGAAGTCCAAGAGCACTTACTCTTTCTTCGCCCTCTTCATCTGTGAAATCCGTGCAATCAGTGGTCAGTCTTTTGCGCCATCGTCTGGCTCTGAAGTGAGTGTGGGGCGACAAGACGTTGTGGCCTGGCAGTCCGGCGTGAGTCGTTCGTGGCGGGATCGGCTTGCTGCCGTTCCGAGCGCTTTCGATTCGACTCGGTTCTCCCTAGACTCGGACGAATGAGCGCCCAGAGTGCCATTCACGAAGTCTCGTCCACTTGCCGGGTCGTTGTTCCGGCTCATGCGAGACGGCTTGAGCTTCTGCTGCGCGAGGTTCGCCGCGTCCGGCATGTCACGCTGTTTGGTTGGCTTCGTCTCCGCCTGGGATCGCGGCCCTTCATCTTCGTTGAGGAATCCCATGAAACGACTCTCGTTGTTGGTGCTCATGGCTGCGACTTGCAGCTCTGTTGTGATGGCTTCGGATGTGATGGCTTCGGAACCGTTGACGATCAATGTCTGGCCAGGCAAGCCGCCGGGTGAGACGAAGGAATTGGCTCCCGAAGCCGACCAGACCAAGCCCGAGGACAAGCTCATTGCGGGCCGCCGGATCATCAAGCTCGGCAACGTCTCCACGCCGCAAATCGCGATCTACCGGCCGTCCCCGGACAAGGACACCGGCGCATCGGTGGTGATCTGCCCCGGTGGAGGGCACCACATTCTCGCCTACGACTTGGAAGGGACGGAGGTCGCGACGTGGCTCAATGAGATCGGAGTGACGGGCATCGTGCTGAAATATCGGGTGCCGTTTCGTGACCCGGACAAGCGATGGCAGGCCGCCGTGCAGGACGCTCAGCGCGCGATGAGCCTCGTGCGCAGCAAGGCCACCGAATGGAAGCTCGATCCCCAACGGATGGGGGTGCTGGGATTCTCTGCCGGCGGCCAGGTCGCGGGATTGGTCTCGATCTTCAACGAGCAGCGTCAGTACGAGCCGGTGGATGATGTCGATCAGTTTTCCTGTCGGCCCGATTTCGCAGTCCTCATTTATCCCGGTGGCTTCGAGGAGAAGGGCCAGCCGAAATTACGTGACGAGGTGCGCGTCGCAAAGGAGTCGCCACCGATGTTCTTCGTGCATGCGTACGACGACGGCGTGACCGTGTTGAACACGCTGCTGCTCGCCACCGAGCTGAAGAAAGTGGGCGTGTCTGCGGAAGTGCATGTCTATGCGACGGGTGGCCACGGCTACGGCCTGCGACACGTCGAGGGTCAGCCCGTGACCGACTGGCCCAAGCCCTGCGAGGCTTGGATGAAAGCAATGCGAGTCATCAAGTGAGACAAAGCAGGTGGAGCGACCTTCAGCCCGCAGTCCGTGCGGGCTGGTGCTGATTGGACATGACCGGCCCAGGCTCAACGTGATCTAAGAGTGACTGCTCCTCTCAGTTCAATTTGCCAAGAGCCTCCTCGACGGCCTTTCGCACTAATTCGTCGGAGTCCTTGCGAGCGTCGTTCAGCGCCGTGCGAGCCACCTGCGAACCGGTGCCGATCTCGCCAAGAGTCTTGGCTGCGATGGCTCGCACTCCGGGCCGCTCGGCCTTTTGGAGTGCGGTGGCCAGCAGTGGAATTGCGATCTGAACGGTTTCCGGATCCGGTGCGATCTTGACGAGCGCCCAAGCCGCCACAGTTTTTTCCAGACCATCACGGCTCTGAAGCATCCGTCGCAAATGAGGAACCGCAGCCTTGGCTGGCACACCAATTTGGCCGAGCGCGTAACAAGCCGTGGACCGAAGCCCGGGGTCATCCTCGCGGAGCATTTCAATGATGTCGGTGACGGCGGTTTGGCTATCCGCTCCGATCTCGGCCAGCGCCACCAGTGACTCGACTCGAACTTCGTGATCGTCGTCTTTGAGTGACTTTTGCAGAGCGGAAACCGCACTCTTGGATTGCGTACCGAGCTTCCCCAGTGTGGTGGCCGCTTCGCGGCGAACGCGCGGCCGGTCGCTGCTGAGAGCTGCCGCCAATCGCGGTACCGCAATCTTGGCGTAGTCCTCGTTGTTTGGATCGAGTTGCAGTAACGCCCAAATGCTGGCGAGACCCAACATCGGATCGTTCGGAGCATCGACCGAATTCTTGAGAACGGCGGCGGCTTCCTTGGCTCCAATGCGTCCGAGCGCATAGGCGGCAGCCGCACGAACCGTGGACTGTTTGTCTTCCAGGATTTTGATCAACTCGGGGACCGCAGTTTTTGACGCGGGACCAATGGCCGCGAGAGTCAGAATGGTTTCGCGACGAAGTTCGGCGTTCTTTGTGTTGAGCAATCCAGTCAGGACGGGGACGGCTTCGCTGGCATCTGGGCCGATCTCTCCCAAGACAGTCGTTGCCAAGTGTTGGAAGTGAGCTGCCTTCAATTTTTCGACGAGTGCCGGTACGGATGCTTTCCCAATTTTCCCGAGGGACTCGATGGCGTTGAGTGTCACCGACCCTGCGGTATCGTCCAGTGCGGAGACAAGGGCGGGAACGGAATCTTTCGCGCTGGGGCCGATGTCACCCAGAGCGGTTGCGGCCGCGCGGCGAACCGATTCGTCCTGGTCCTTGAGGGCAACCATCAGCGCGGAGACTGCGGAGGCTCCGACAGGTCCAAGGCTTCCCAAGGCACGAGCCGAATGCAATCGGATCAGCGGCGAGTCACTCTGCAATTGCTTCGACAGCACGGGCACAACTTGATCCGGTTTGGCACCGATTGCCCCCAAGGCGTGAATGGCGTGCCAGCGAAGTTCGACGTTCTGCGCGTTCACTAGGCTGAGCAGGCGATCGACAGCGCCTGCCGCACCGGGGCCGATCATTGCCAGAGTGTCACATGCGTGAATGCCGGTTCGCGGTTGAGGGCTATCGAGCAGCGTCATGACAGAGGGAACGGCCTGCGGGCCAACGGCGACCAGTCCTTGAACGGCTTCCTGCGTGATGCCAAGATTTTCGTGTGACAGTCCCGCGACCAAGACGGTGATGGCCTTGCTCACGTTGTCGTTCTGACCGGGGGCGATGTCCACGATGGCTCGGGCAGCGCTCACGTTGATGAAGGCATCCTTTTCATCCATCAGCTTCTTGAGTTGTGGGAGCGCGGCCTTGGCATCCGGGCCGAACATGCGCAGGCTCTCGATCGCAGCTTGCTGAAGCAACGGGGCCTTGTCGGACAGGACGCGAATCAACGCGGGAACAACCTGTTCCGAATTCGAGTTGATCCGACCGAGAGCCAGCACGACTTCATGTCGCAGTGCCAAGTCGCCGCTCTCCAGCAATTTGATCAGCGCCGGTACGGCCTCTGCGGCACGCAAGCCCATTTCTCCGAGCGTCTGCACGGCACCAATGCGTTCGTCCAGATTGCCGCTTTCAAGCTGCTTCATCAGCGCCACTTGTGGCTTGTCAGCCGCCGATGCCACATTCCACACGAGGCAAGCCATCATCGCCGTCAGCATTCCGGTCAGTCGCATTCCAGATTCCCCTGCATTCCGTTGGAGCTTGAAGGTCAGTTCGCGGGCCGATACAAACAAAGTCGAAACAGTGGGCGGGATTCTAGCGACGAGAATCGTGACGTTGCCACTCTGTGAGCAGAACCGGCCTCAGCGCTAACAAAAATCGGAATCAGATCGCACCAGTTTTCGACGGAGATGCAGTCATGAAAAATCGGATCATCCTTGTTGCGTTGCTCACCGCTGGAGTTGTCTGTCCGGTATCGACGAGCGGTTATGGCCGTTGGTATGCCGCCCGTCGAGTTGGTGTTGGGTATGGCGTCGGGTATGGCATGGCCCAATATGCGGGATACGGTGGCTATGGCTACGGGGGAGGCACAACCCCCTACGCTGCGGCAGAGAATGCGAGGGCCAATACAATCCGCGCACAGGGCGAATACAACCAGGCGAACACGGCGGCGATGAAAAACTACGAGGATGCCCGCAGCACGTACATCGACAACCAGCAGAAGTGGACTCAGGTCTACCTCGAACGGAAGCGAGCCACGGATGCGCAGAAAGAAAAAGACCGCGAGGCGGCGCTGGCAACACGCGAACGCGCCAAGGAGTTCATGGCGGCTCACCCTTCCTCAGGGCCGGCAAGATTGGCGAGTAGCCAACTCGACCCATCGACAGGCCGCATTCAGTGGCCGACAGCCCTGACTGCGGCGGCCTTTGAAGGGCAGAGGAAATCACTCGACGCTTTGTTTGAGTTACGCGCCCATACCAGCACGAATCCGGATCTGGCCTCACAAGTTGGTAAGGCCGTGAGTGAGATGAAAGACTCGTTGCGCAAGCAGATTCGCGACATCGCCACGCAGGACTATCTCGAAGCCCGCCGGTTTTTAGATAGCTTGGCTGTCGAAGGGCAGTCAGCCGTCGGTTGATGATTCGTCACGCGACACGCAGCAAACGAATCGTGTTGTCGAATTCGACTCGGCCGACATCGGATGGCGTCGAAGCGGAAGTCCCCGTGAATATCAGCCGCGTGAACCGGCCATGTCACGAGACTCTTCCCACTCATCCATTGTCATGACGACTTCGCGCGCTTGGCTGCCGTTGTAGGTGCCGACGATGCCGTCCTCGGCCATCCAATCGACCATTCTCGCGCCGCGGCCGTAGCCGACGCCGAGCGCACGCTGCAATAACGAGACACTGCCGCGCCCCTCGCGGATCACGATCTCAACGGCCTGTTCGTACAAGTCGTCTCGATCGCGCGGCTCGCTCGATCCCTTGCCGCCTTTGGACGAGGACGACGACACGTTGAGGTTCATCAGTTCGGGATCGTACTCCGGTTGCTGGTCGCCGAAGAACTCGATCACGCGATTCACTTCATCGTCGCTGACAAACGTACCCTGAGCGCGGCGCAGCGTACTCGTGCCGGGAGCCATGTAGAGCAGGTCGCCGTTGCCCAGCAGCTTGTCGGCTCCCATCTCATCGAGCACGACTCGGCTGTCCATGCGGCTGGCGACTTGGAACGAAATGCGGGCGGGCAGGTTTGACTTGATCAGTCCCGTGATGACATCGACCGTCGGCTTCTGCGTCGCCAGCACGAGGTGGATTCCCACCGCGCGCGACTTCTGCGCGAGCCGGATGATGTGACCTTCCACGTCCTTGCCCGAGGTCATCATCATGTCGGCCATCTCGTCGGCGATGATGACGATGTACGGCATGGTCTCGGGAATCAGATCGGCTTCCTCCGAATCCGGGTCGATGTCGAGCTTCCGCAGCACCTTGTCCTTGCCGAGCTTGTTGTAGCTGTCGAGATGCCGCACACCGCAACGGGCCAGCAGGTCGTAACGCTCCTCCATCTTATCGACCGCCCAGCCGAGCACGGCCTCGGCCTTCTTCATGTCGGTGATCACCGGATGCATCAGGTGCGGGATGCGGCTGTACGGCGACAACTCGACCATCTTCGGGTCGATCATCAGCATCTTGACCTGGTCCGGGCTACGGCTCATCAAGATCGACAGGATCAGCGTGTTGAGGCAGACGCTCTTGCCCGTCCCCGTGCGACCGGCGATTAGCAGATGCGGCATCTTGCACATGTCGATCACCATCGGCTTGCCGCTGACATCCTTGCCGAGGAACAACGGAATCCCCTTCGAGTCAAAATCCGACTGGCAGGTT
>JAYUFF010000138.1:0-2624 GCA_043738825.1 Schlesneria sp. | reverse complement strand
GCCGGTCCTTCAACCCGCTTTGTGTCGCGGAGCGACACGGCTACCTTGGCGCTGGCGACCGTTGCCTCCCATGCCGTCATGCGGTCGCGCCAGTCGGGCGTTTGCTGTTGCAGGCCACTCTCGATCGCCGCCATTTCGCGCCGCAGGTCGGCGATCTTCGCCTGCTCCTCGACCGAGTACACGACGCGCTGGGCCTCGTGGTCGTTGTTGAGGAACGCGAACAAACGGTAATACTCCTCGTGCGTGATCGGGTCGTACTTGTGCGTGTGACATTGGGCGCACTGAATCGTCAGGCCGAGAAACGTCTTGCCGACGGCGTCCATCCGGTCGAACATCGCGTCCATGCGGAATTGCTCGGGGTCCACGCCCCCCTCTTCGTTCAGCATTGAGTTCCGCAGGAAGCCGGTCGCGACGATCTGGTCCTGAGTCGGTTGAGGCAGCAGGTCGACCGCAAGCTGTTCGATCACGAACTGGTTGTACGGCAGATCGCGATTCAGCGCGTCGATAACGTAGTCGCGGTAGAACGCCACCTGCCGCGACTTGTCCTTTTCAAAACCGTCCGAGTCCGCATACCGCGCCGCGTCGAGCCAGTGCCGTCCCCAACGCTCGCCGTAATGAGGCGACTTGAGCAGCCGCTCGACCTGCTTTTCGTAGGCGTCCGGCGACGCATCCGCCAGAAAGGCATTGACCTCTTCAATCGTGGGAGGCAACCCAATCAGATCGAGTTGTAGTCGTCGAAGCAGTGTCACCTTGTCAGCCTCGGGTGATTGAGTCAGCCCGTGTTCGAGAAGCTCCGCCGCGACAAACCGATCAATCTCATTCCGCACTCGAAACCGCGCGGCATCGACATCGGGAACGCTCGGCCGCACCGGTGCCTTGAACGCCCAGTGCGAGGAATACTCGGCTCCGCTCGCCACCCAGCGTTTCAGCAACTCGATCTGACTCGCCGTGAGCGGCTTGTGCTTCCCCTTGAGCGGCGGCATCCGAGTCGCCTCGTCGGTGCTGGTCACACGCTGGATGAGCTCACTCGCCTCGACCTTGCCCGGCACGATGGGAACGGCTCCCGACTCGGTCGCCTTCGTCGCGGCACCGCGTTGATCCAGCCGCAGCCCCGCCTGCCGCTCCTTCTCATCCGGCCCGTGACAGACAAAACAGTTGTCCGACAGGATCGGCCGAATGTCGCGGTTGAAGTCGGGAGTGGCTGGCTTGGTGTCGGCTCCAAATACCACGGCTTGAGATGCGACGAGTCCCACGAGCAACAGCAGCGAACTTCGCTCCGACCTGCGTAACAGCTCAATCATGACAAGACACTCCAATAAGTCCCAAAAATGATCGAGTAACGATTGATGCGAGCAGCAGGAATTGTCAGACCGGAAATCGGAGCCTGACGCGCAAGCGAAGGATCGGTTACCGAGCGTCCTTCGCTTGCGCGTCAGGCTTCGATGGGTTAGTTGGTTCTTGCCGCCCGCCGGTCACCTCACGCCCGGCTCACCAAAAATGTCTTATCGACGACCGTGTCAGGTATAGCTGATTCAGGGGACTCACGTCCCCCGCTCCAAAAGAGGGGCACGTCGAGACTCACTTCAACGTCTTGACACGCACGTTGCGGTAGCGGACGAACTGCTTGGTGAAGTCGCCGCCGCCGTGGACTTGCAGAGCGATGCTTCCGGCGTCGGGGTGACGCTTCTCGGTGTCGGTGAACTCCATGAAGCGGACCTTGTTGATCCATGTCGTGATCTTCGGCGGATTGCCTTCGACGCGGGCTCGCAGTTCGTTCCAATGATTGTGCTTCCAGAAGGCGGGCCAGTCGGCGGGCTTGATCGGGCACGGAATCAGCGAATCCTTGGTCTTGATCTTCGTGACATCGTCGAGGAAGTCGAAGTTCTTGTGATTGATGCCGCCCGACAGGCCCTCGCCATAGATGCCGGCGAGGTTGCCGTCGTTGTGGTAGTCGATCATGTACTGATACGCCTGTCCCTTCTCGTTGCTGCGCAGGAAGAGGCCACTGTCGGGACCGAAGTCGTTCTTCATCTCGACGATCACTTCAAAGTTGTCGAACTGGCGATCGGTCAGAATGATCCCGCCGTTGCCGGGAATGTCCTGACTGCCAACGATGGCTCCCTCTTCGAGCACCCACTTGCCGCCGCTGGTGTGCATGCTGGCACCGCTGTGTCCGGTCTGAGTGCTCACATGCCAGCCCTTGAGCGACTTGCCATCGAGCACGGTTTCAAACCCGGAATCGTCCAGCTTATCGATGGGAATGTCAGCGGCCGACGTGACGAGGGCGGTTGCCGGAACAATGACACTGACGAGCAAGAACGAACGCAAAAACATGATAGGCCTCTCAAAGAAGTGGTAGTTGTCGGCCAGTCCCGATGGCTTACAGGTGGTCTTCGGGATCGGGCGGTTTGCGTGTGGCCGAGACTTCCAGCCATCCCTCGGCAGCTTCGCGCACGTTGGCCAGCGTCTCCCCCAACGTGTCGCCCTCGGTCACGCATCCCGGCAGAGCCGGCACTTCGGCCCAGTAGCCGCCCTCTTCCGCTTGATGAACCAGAATCTTGAGTTTCATGACATCGTCCAGTTCGGGAGGAAAGCGGATGCGGCATCCATCGTCATTCGGCGAG
>JAYUFF010000137.1:0-2635 GCA_043738825.1 Schlesneria sp. | reverse complement strand
TTGACCTCTTTCTCCAGACTCAGCCGCTGCAAGCTTTGCAACTGGTTGAGCGTCGTCTGAGAACTGGTGGTGCTGTTTCGCAGAAGCTTCTGCCGCTTCTCGGCCACCGTCGCCTGACGCTGCGCCGCCTGCATGCGCTGCTGCGCCGCGTCGAGATCGGTCAACAGTTTCGGATCGACTTCCGCCTTCTCAAACGGCTCGTACGCCGGAGCCGGCCAGCTCCCGATGTCGTCCAGTAGAAAGCTCAAGCTCCAATAGACGAGTGCGGTCAGCACGACCGCGAAGAACCGCACCAGAAACCGATGAAACCAAGGACCGGAATTACTCTTCGAGGCCGCCATGTCAGCATCTCCGTGTAGAGAGGGAACCCGAATGGATCAGACGATGCTATAGCGACGGACTGACCGGACAAAGCCAAGTCGGCTATGCTTCCACACGATTGGTCGCTCCCGTGCGAGAGAAAGATGTTCGGCGTCGCTCGGTGCGGTGATATTTGAATGTCCTTGTGACTTGTGAGGATCGCGGGTTGTGAGTCCGTTACGTGCTGCTCCCATCACGGCTGAGTGCCTGGTCATTTGCACGGCGTTGTTCGTCGTTTGCATGGCTCGTTCGTTCGAGGGGGTACGATTCGGCGATGCTCAGCGCGAGTGGGGAGCCGTGACGACGTTGCAGGTCTTCGCGATTCGAGGGGACCGGCGTGAGGCGGTCGATCCCGATCTGAACGGCCCGTTCGATCTGTGGGATGGCGAATGGTGGCGCATCCCGGTGAACTCGTTTCACCACGTCAACGTGCTCCATTTGATGATGAACTGCCTGTCGGCTTGGATGCTCGGTCAACTGTTGGAGCGGCGGTGGGGCAGCTTTCGGTTTGCACTGTTTCTTCTGCCGAGCATCTTCCTCCCCATCTTGTCCGAACTCGTGGTCGGCAACGTGAGCGTCGGCTTCTCAGGAGCGATCTGTGCCATGCTTGGAGCCCTCATCGCGATCAAGCAGTTCGACGATGACAACATTCTGCCGGACCAGACGGTTCAGTTCTATCTGGCGTTCCTGGTGTTGTGCGTGTGGGCGACGATGCTCGATGTGATCCGGATCGCCAACGTGGCGCACTTCGTCGGGCTGGGTTACGGCTGGTTCGCGACGTGGGCGATGTGCGGGCCGTTTCGCTCGGCGAATGCGATTCGGACGCTGTTCGTGCTCGCTCACATCGGCCTGTACCCGTTGACGTGGTACGCCGTGCAGCCGATCGGCAATGGCCGCTATCACTGGTATATGGCCGACCGCATTCCGGACCCGCGACTCAAGACGAGGACGCTGCGGTTCGCCGTCCACTGCGATCCGTCGCTGGCCGGAGTCTGGTTGCGACTGGCCGACGGAGAGCTGATCCAGGGCGACCTGCTTGCCGCATGGAGGACGCTGTTGGAGGGGCTGTCGCACAATCCGACTCGCCGCGAGTTGCTCGAAGCGGTGCGCCGCGTCTGGCGGCGGATTCCTCCCGGCCACGAACGAACGCAGGCCGATCTCGAATTGCAGCGCGTCTTCGGTGAACGCGCCGTCGATTGGTTGATCCCGATCAAGCAGACCGCACCGGTCAGTGCGACTCCCGAACTCGAAGAGCGTGACGAACCTCGCAACGTAGAAGCTGACTCGCGCCGCTTTGCGTTGGATCAGAAGATTGATCTCGACTGGCAGCCCGCGGTCGCGAAACCCGCCGCACCGCAGCCGTTCGATCCGCAGGCTCCCGACAGCGCGGTCGAAGGGGCGACGCTGTGAATTTGCATGATGTAAGATGGGCACTCCTGCCCGTCTTGCTTGAAAACAAAAAGCAGGACGGGCAGGAGTGCCCATCCTACGAGACACGCCACACCGTCGCTCTCCGATGGAGTGACCACCAAACCGAACAGGAGGCTCGACCACGATGCCGCGCATTGCGATTGAGTCCCTCGACGATCCGCGAGTCGCCGCGTATCACGATCTCAAAACGAAGCGACTGATTCGCGACGGCAACCTGTTCATCGCCGAGGGAACCAAACTCGTCGAACGTCTGCTGGCGAGCGACTTCCGCACCGAATCGGTCTTGATCGCGGAACGGCGCGAGGCGGAATGGGCCGCGAAAGTCCCGGCCGATGTCCCGCTGTACGTCCTCCCGCAACAGCTCGGCGAACAACTGACCGGCTTCAATTTTCATGTCGGCGTGCTGGCGTGCGGAGTGCGAAAGGCGAGTCCGCTGCTCGATGACTTGCTGGCGGGAGCGGGGGACACGGGGACACGGGGAGTGGGGGAGGAAGACTTGTTGCGTGGCGGGGCGAGTGACGGTGAGGCATCTCGTCTGACCGTCGTGATCTGCCCGAACTGCGACAACCCCGAGAACCTCGGTGCGATCATCCGGATCGGCGCGGCATTCGGTATCGACGCGTTGATCCTCGGTCAAGGCTGCTGTGATCCGTTCTCGCGTCGCGTGTTGAGAGTCTCGATGGGCGCGGCCCTGCGGTTGCCGATCATTGAGTCCCCGGATCTCGAACGAGACGTGAAGCGGCTGCACGACGAGTGGCAAGTCGAATTGATCGCGACCGTTCTCGACGACACGGCCGAGCCACTGGCTCGCGCGGCAATGCCGCTGCGACTGGGACTGCTCTTC
>JAYUFF010000136.1:0-6967 GCA_043738825.1 Schlesneria sp. | reverse complement strand
TCGAGGACAAACTCGGGAAGCTCATCAAAGACGCAGCGATTCCCGAAACCGATCCGGCTCTGAAGCCGATCCACGTTCAACTCGAAAAGGCCAAGGCTCAACTCGGCAAGGCGAGCGGGAAGGGGACCGTCAGCTTCGCGAAGGACGTGGCTCCAATCTTGGTGGCGAAGTGCGTCAGTTGCCACGACGACAACGCGAAGGGCGGCCTGCGGCTGGATACGTTTGCCGGACTGGAGAAGGGGGGCGGCAGCGGCGCGCTGGTCGTCCCCGGCAACGCGCAGAACAGTCGCCTCGTACAAAAACTCGTCACACCCAATGCTCAGCAGCGCATGCCGAAGGGTGGCGCAGCACTGACTGACAACGAGATCAAGGCCATCGGAACGTGGGTGGCCGAAGGAGCCAAGTTCGATGGTGCCGACAAGACCACGGAGTTGGCATCGCTCGGCAAGAAGGCGGCCGGTCCGGCTCCGAAGGTTGAGATCGTCAAGGCGACCGGCAAGGAAACGGTCTCGTTCATCAAGGATGTCGCCCCCACGATCGTCAACATCTGCGGCGGCTGTCACAACGATGGCCAGAAGCGCGGCGGTCTGTCGATGGCCAGCTTCGAGAAGCTGATGCAGGGGGGTGCCAGTGGACGAGTCATCGTTCCCGGAAGCTCTGAAGGGAGTCGGCTCTTTCGGCTCATCAATGCTGACGATACGCCCGTCATGCCGGCAGGTCAGGCTCGCATCACGCGCAAGTGGCACGGCGACGTGAAGAAGTGGATTGAAGAGGGAGCCAAGTTCGACGGCACGGACGCCAAGAAACCGCTCCGTCAGCAGGTTCCCACCGACGAAGAGATCGCCGCTCAGAAGCTGGCGCTGCTCAGTCCGGAAGAGTTCGCGGCCAAGCGACTGAAGGACTCGGAAGCGCAGTGGAAGCAAACGTTCCCGAACGGCGAGCCGCGTCACGTTGACAGCAAAGAGTTCATCGTGATGGGTGACGCGGCCGAAGACCGCCTGAAGGAAATCGAAACGTGGGCGATCGACCACGCCAAGTCGCTTCGCTCATCATTCAACGTGAAGGACGACCTGCTCTGGAAGGGCAAGCTCACGATCTTCGTCTTCAAGGAACGCTTCGGCTACGAGGAGTTCAACAACTCCGTTCACAAGCGCGAAGTGCCGCGCGAAGTGCTCGGCCATTCGCAGGTCACCGGGGCGATGGAAGAGGCGTTCATCGCGCTGCAAGACATCGGCGATGCGGCCACTGAGACATCTCCCGGAATGCTGGTCAACCTGGTCGAGCATGTCACCGGCGCGTTTCTGAAACGCGGCGGAGGCACCCTGCCCGACTGGGTCATCCGCGGCGCGGGCCTGTCGCTGGCCAATCAACACTCGAAAGGCAATCCCTACCTCGCGGCCATGCCCGCCCAGGCGGGTGCCATCCTCAAAGAGGTCCGCATCGACAAGCCCGAGCAGGTCTTCGCCAACGGCACGTTCGCGCCCGGTGAAGTCGGGCCGATCGGCTTCACACTGGTCAACTTCATGATGACGCGCGGCGGTCCCAACAACTTCGGTCAGTTTGTCCGCAGCCTTCAAAGTGGCGATAGTCCTGAAGCGGCACTCAAGAAGGTTTACGGAGCCGACGGCAACACACTAGCCCTGGCCTACGCGAACTCGCTCCCCTCCGGCGGAGCCAAGAAGGGCAAGAAATAGCCGAGACCTTTCTGAGCGGGGCGGCGTCAGCCCCCCGGTTCTTGGGCGTTAGCCCGTTCGTTGCAACCACGCAGAACCGGAGGGTTGACGCCGCCCCGCTCGGAAGTCTCAACAGCGGTTGCGCGCAGTGTATTTCCGAGTTCATTCAATGCCCACGTTGACTCCGCCCACTTCAACCTCTCCCGACGTGATCGTGATCGGCGGCGGCGTGATTGGTTTGTCGATCGCGCGGGAACTGGCCGGGCAGGGGGCGTCCGTTCGAGTTCTCGAACAGAGCCAGTTCGGACAGGAGGCGAGTTGGGCCGGCGCGGGCATTCTGCCTCCCGGCAACCCCGACTGGGCACGCACTCCCGAGGCTCGGTTGCGTGCGGCGAGTCATGTCTTGTGGACCGACTGGACCGAACGACTGCGCGCTGAGACCGGCATCGACAACGGCTACTCACGCTGCGGCGGTTTGGAGGTCCGCGCGAACGGATCGGCCTCGGAACTCGACGCCGAAGTTGCCGCGTGGCGTGCCGAAGGCGTGGTCGTCGAAACGCCCGCACTCGATGAGCTGCGAGACCGCTTTCCTGCGCTGCATCCGAACATCACGAGCGGCTACATTCTGCCCGAACTTGGTCAGGTACGAAACCCGCGCCACTTGAAGGCCCTGCTCGCCGCCTGTGCCTCGCGCGGCGTCGATCTTCGCGCGGGAAGTCCCGTCGTTGCGTTTGATCGCAGTGGAGATCGCATCACCGCCGCCCGGACCAACGGGGAAGAGCACCGCGCGGCGGAGTTCGTGGTCGCGGGGGGAGCCTGGTCGCGCGAGTTGCTTCGTCACGCCGGACACGATCTCGACATTGAACCGATCCGCGGACAGATCGTGCTGCTCGAAGCGCGCCCGCTGCCGTTCCGTTCCGTGATCCAGGTCGGCGCGAGATACCTCGTCCCGCGCGCCGACGGTCGCATCCTGATCGGCTCCACCGAAGAGCATGCCGGTTTCGACAAACGGAACACGGCCGAAGCCGTCGCCGGTCTGATCGACTTCGCGTGCGGACTGGTTCCCGTGTTGAGCGATGCCCGGTTTGAACGCTGCTGGTCCGGCCTGCGGCCTCACGCTCCGGGCGGCCTCCCCCACATCGGTCGCCTGCCGGGAACGACCAATCTGTGCGTTGCGGCCGGTCACTTCCGAGCCGGACTCCAACTCTCGCCCATCACCGCCGTAATGGTGGCCAGCACGATCCTCGGTCGCTCGCTCAACGTGCAGCCCGAGCCAATGAGCAACACACCGACCGAGCCAGAGTTGCACGAAACATTCCTGACTCCTGACTCCTGACTCCTTCCCATGCGTGCCGTCGTCCAACGAGTCTCCCGCGCGAAGGTCACCGTGGCCGGTGAGGTCACGGGCGAGATCGGCCTCGGACTGGTGGTGCTGCTCGGTGTGGCGGGCGATGACGGGCAGGAGGACGCGGGCTATTTGGCCGAGAAGCTGGTCGGACTCCGCATCTTTCCCGACGAGGAAGGGAAGATGAACCGCTCGCTGGTCGAGGCGGGTGGCGCGATGCTGGTCGTCAGCCAGTTCACGCTTTTCGGCGACTGTCGCAAAGGGCGGAGGCCCAGCTTCATCAAGGCCGCCCGGCCCGAGCAGGCCGTCGATCTCTACAACGCCTTCGTCGCCGAAGTGCGAGGCCGAGGCATCTCCGTCGCAACCGGCCGCTTCCAGGAACACATGGATGTCGAACTGGTCAACGACGGCCCCGTGACGCTGCTGATCGACAGCCACAAAGAGTTCTGAGAGCGATCACGTCCTCGCGGCCACTCTTGTCCAAGGCGAGCCGGGTGGGAGCCTCATCCGCCAACGTCCGAGTTCCGCCGTGTCGCCATCCGGGTTTTCGCCGAGCCTACAAAAACAGTCTGTTTTTCTGCTTTAAGGCAACATAACGGACATTATCGGACGTTGGGTGTCGGTGAAGAATCAGCCCGAGATGACGGTTCGATGACCGTGATGGAGAGAACTTCGACTCCACAATCAGACTGCAGCCTGGTGGTCCGGACGCCCTCGTCCGGACGAAGGCGTTCGGACTACGGACTCCCAGATCGGGCAGAAATTCACGCGCCGGTTCCTAATTCACGACCGGGATCGGCTCAACAGCGGCGATGGCGACCGGAGGGTCGGAGACGACCTGCTCTTCAAACTCGCCGATGCGGCGAAATTTTTGGTAGCGCCGTTCGAGCAGTTCGTCGGTCGGCAACGCCGACAGCGACTTCAGATTGCGGACGATCATCGACTTGAGCGTGGCGGCCATCGTTCGATGATCGCGATGCGCCGCTCCGAGCGGTTCGGGGATGACCTCGTCCACGACTCCAAACTTCAGCAGATCGCGGCCGGTAAACTTGAGTGCCAGCGCGGCTTTGGGAGCGTGTGTGACGCTCTTCCACAAGATGCCGGCACAGCCCTCGGGACTGATGACCGAGTAGTACGCGAACTGGAGCATGGCCACGTGATCGCCGATCCCCAGTCCGAGTGCGCCGCCCGATCCCCCTTCACCGATCACCACGCAAATGATCGGGACCGGCAACCGTGACATCTCGCGCAGATTGACCGCGATCGTGTAAGCCTGGCCACGCTCCTCGGCCCCGATCCCCGGATACGCTCCCGGCGTGTCGATCAAACAAACGATCGGCACACCAAACTTCGCGGCGAGTTGCATCTTGAGCAGCGCCTTGCGATAGCCCTCGGGATGGGCACAGCCATAGTAGCACTCGGTCCTCTCCTTGAGAGTCCGTCCCTTGTGCTGGCCGATGAGCAGCACCTTGTGATCGTCGAGTTTGGCGAAGCCCGTCAGGATGGCCCGGTCGTCTCCGAAGGCCCGGTCGCCGTGAAGTTCGACGAACTCGTCGCAGATCAGTTCGATGTAGTCCTTCGCCTGCGGACGCTCCTGATGGCGAGAGACCTGCACCGTCTGCCAGGCATCGAGATTCTCGAAGACCTCGCGCTTCAGTTTGACGATCTCGACCCGCCGCGCGCGGATCAAATCGAGCGTCACGGGAGTCGGGTTCGGCTCGGCTTCGAGTTTGGCAAGTTGATCTTCGAGATCGACGATCGGCTTCTCGAACGGCAATACAAATTGAGGCTTCATCGGATGGACCACGCTGGTCGCCGCGAGACCGATTTCACATGAGTGGCCCGACGAAAGAGACCGCTTCCATGAGAGACGAACTGCGACGCGAATGACTCGTACGGAACTGTCCGGCCACGCTGGAGAGGACTGACATCAAACGACCCTTCGCACGCGAGAAGAACTCTGGTGCCGAACAGTCTTCCAAATCGAACTCGGGCCGGCCGGAACAGGCTGCCCCTATATCAGATCAGAGGATGTCGGGCAATTCGGTCATGTACTCGAGTTCCTCGGGCGGAGCGATTGTCGGCGCAGGCTTAACCGGGACTGGCTTCGACGCCACGGACGCGGCCGTTGGCTTCACAACCGGCTTCGGAGGAACCGCCACGGGCGCGGGGGCCGATGCGACGGGCGCGGGCGTCGGTCGTTGAGCGGGAGCCATGGCTACGGGAGCTGCCGGAACGGGACCGCGCGCGACTGGCGGAATCTGAGCCACTGGCGGAATCTGCACAACAGGCGGCATGGCGGGAGCGCTCGGGGCGGGCATGTTCGGCATCATGCCGGGAGGCATCCCCGGAGCCATCGGCATCGTCGGCATCATGCCCGGCGTTCCGTACTGAGCCTGGGGTGGGAAGGGCATGCCGGGATTGCCCGCCATGTTGGGATAACCGGGCATCCCCGGCATCATGCCCGGCGGGCCGGCCATCGGCATTGGCTGGTATTGAGCGTAACCCTGCGGAGGATATCCGAGCGGCATGGGCGCTGGCATCGGCTGCGGAACGGGAGCCGGAGCGGCGGCCACTTTCGCGGCTCCTGGCGACTTGAGAATCTGCTTTTTGCGGTGTTCTTCCGTCGCCTTTTTCTTGGCCACTTTCTCCTGCTTGTCGGCCGCAAACTGACGAGCCAGTTCCGGGCTGGCCTCCAACATCACACGCAGCTTCGCATCCGCCCGACTATCCAAGCGGATGTCGTTCAGTTCACTCATCGTGTCCTTGCCCTCTTCGGCCTTTCGGGCGAGTGACTCTTCGGTCACGTCTTCCTTGAAGATCTTGATCCGCTTGAGTTCACCCAGCACTTCATCGACGCTGGCGTGGCGCTCGGCCGGTTTCTTCTTGAGCAACCTCGCGATCAGACGGTCCATTTCCGGTGTGACGTTTTTGTTGAACTCGGATGCGTTCGGCGGCTCGGTTCGCAAATGTTTTCTCAGCAGTTCCTCGGGCGTCTGTGCCTGAAACGGCGTCTTTCCCGTGAGCACTTCAAAGAACATGATGCCCAGACTGTAGAGGTCGGTCTGGAACGTCGGAGCCTTCTTGTTGATCGTTTCGGGGGCGATATAGGTCCGCGTTCCCTGAATCATCTTCAGCCTGCCGCCGCCGATCATTTTCGAGAAGCCCTTCACCTCCTTGCTGGAGAGCGAAAAATCGACCAGCCGAATCTCCCCGACCTTGTTCATCAGCACGTTGTCCGGCTTGACATCGCGGTGAACCCAGCCCTTCGAGTGGACGTGCGACAACGCCTGACAGACGCTTTCAAATAACTTTCGGGTGCGAACGTGAACCGAAGCCATGTCGGCCTTGATCTGCAGCTTGACGTTCGCCGCGCGGAAGTGTTCCATCGTCATGTACGTGTTGTCGCGGCTGGACGAGTACTTCTCGTACTTGATGATCAGCGGATGATCGAGCGACTTCAGCACTTCGGCTTCGTGTTTGAGCCCCGCCTTGTTCACTTTGAAATCTTCCGTGTCCGTCTTGAGCAGCTTCATCGCCAGATGGCGGCCCGACGGCTGCTCGACAACTTCCCACACCTGGCTGCTGCCGCCGGTGGCAATGCACATCACGAGCCTGTAGACACCATCAATCAGTTCTTCGTCGGACACAATGCTTTCCTCGATGAATCACTCACAGAGACCCGCAGCCAAATTGAACTCGAACTATGACCGGTCGAATTCAGAAGGGGGATTTCGCTTTAGTCGTTCCCGCATCGCCGGCACCAGTTGGAGAGTTCCCCTGCCCCGTCGCGGCGGTTGCTGCGGCTGACGGTTTCAACTGAAACGCATCGCCCAGTTGGTGGGAGGCTTCGTAGATCACCTCGTCGCCTTCGGCAAACGGGCCACTCACAAATTGACGGTTCGTTCCGAGGGAACCCATCAGGATCACAGGCACGTCGCGCACGATG
>JAYUFF010000135.1:0-6978 GCA_043738825.1 Schlesneria sp. | reverse complement strand
CCGAACGACCTGACCCGCCGCTGAACGGCCGCTTCGAGTTGCGGAATCATTGGTTCGACGACGGTCATCCCGTTCTCGAAGTACAGCGTCTTGCGCGGGCGTCGAATGTCCTGCGAAACGGGCGATCCGTCGATCGGCTCGGAAAGTTCGATGCCCAGCTCATCAGCAATCGTGGGGTACAAGTCGATCGATTCAACATTGCGATCATCGACGCGGCCTCTTGTCTGGCCGGGGCGTTTGATGAACAGCGGGACGCTGAGGATGTCGGCGATGTTCTCGGCATCGGGGATTCGGCGCGATCGCCCCGGGCGGAACGAGACGCCGTGATCGGCCGTCACAATCAGCAGGCAACGGTCCAGCAGTCCGGTCTCTTGGAGCCGATCGAGCATCCGCCCGATGAAACGGTCGGTGTATCCGACTTGCAATAAGTAGCGATGCTCATTGCGCAGGACGACCGCTTCCTCGGCAGGCCAAGTTTCGCCAAGTTCTCCAAGTCCGCCTTCGGGCCAGGATGGGGAGAACATTTCCTCGACGTAACACCGACCCGAGGGAAGGTACTCCCACGGAAAATGCGGCAGCAAGACATGAAAGAAACCAAACAGCGGTCGATCTCCCGACCGGAGGCAGTTCAGAAAATGGTCCTGCTGCACGTCGCGTTTAAGGGTGAATTGATAGTGAAACAGCCCGGTCGTCAGATGCTGGACGGAGATCAGAGGAGTGGACCGCATGCCAAACCACGGTTTGGGAATGACAGGGAAGGTGATGGGCGTGTCGCCGGGAAGGATCAGGCGCGGATAGACCGTCGCCAGCGTGTGGATCAAGTTCGCGGCTCGTTGAATTCGTGAGGAGGGGATCGCCGCACGTTCGTGGCTCATGCTTTCCGGGCACAGCCGCGTGACAGGCTCGAACACCGCCATGTCGTAGGCACCGGAAGCCTGAATGGTTTGCAGCAGGTTGCCGGGATAGTTGGCCTCCACGGGACCGCGCTGCGTGACGGGAAACTGTCCCGACAGAATCGCGGGGACGGCGACATCGGTTCGAGGATGCACGGTCGTCGCCCGCCGATACCACGTCGATTGCGAGGCCAGTCGAGCGAAGTTCGGGTAACGACGGGCATCAATCTGCAACCGCTCGTCCATCAACGACGTGCCGCTGAACTCGTCGAAGACAATCATGATGACCGGCACCGGATTCTCAACGTGAGTTTTCCTCCGGGCGTCCTCGTCCAACTTCAACTGGCGCGCGTGCTCGATCTGCCATACGAACGAAAGGGGAAAGACCGCCATGCCGAGTGCGGAGATCGTCAGCCAGGTGCGCAGGCTGGCGAGTCGTTCGTAGTCACGCGAAAAGAGCCACGCACCGGGAAGAGCCACCGCCATCGAAAACAACCACGCGGACTTCTCGACGGCCAGGAAAATGATTCGCGCGCAAGGTCGCAACAGCGACAGCAGGACGAGGCCGCTCAGCACGAACAGCACCGCATTGCGGCCTCGACCGGAAAACTTGCCTGCGCAGCGAGTGGCAGCCCAGTCCAACAGCACGCAGCACGAGGGCAGTCCAAGCATCAGGACGATCAAGGCCGCCGCAATCTCTGACCAACCGATCTCCTGGTCGTGGAGAAAGACCGTTTGCCGCGACAACGCCGCCAAGATCGGCTGAGTAAACGCGAAGGCACAGATCGCGAAAATGTGCAGCATGCGCAGTCGGGGTGAGGGGACATCAGACAAGCCGGATTGATCGGGCTGCGCAGTCATGGGGCACCGTGTCGAGTTGCACGGGGAACGACGTGCAGCAGCGTCCGTTCACCCGAGGGCAGTGTGGTTCGGTCATGAATCTCGAACGGCCCGTCCAGAGCCTGCTCCAATTGAGCGAGCGAGTAATCCGAGTACTGGTCGCGTTTGTTTCGCAGCAGCGCCTGCACCATCGCGTCCTGCTTGGAAGGGAACTCGATGACGACTTCGCCACCGAGACTGGCGAGCCAGTCGGTCACTTCCGGCAACGGAATGTTGTGGCCAATGACGAGGTGATGGATCAGTCCGAGACACAGCACGAGATCGGGACGACCTCGCTCTTCAAGCCGCTTCCGTTCGCGACCGCGCCAGCCCATCGCCGGCGACAGATTCGCAAGGTTCACGCACAGCGGCAGGATGTTGGACGAATGTTCGGCATGCAACGAACGATACAGCCGCTCGACACACCCGTGATCGCGATCCATCGCCACGACGGTGTTTGCGGTTTCGGCGGCCATTCGCGAGAACTGCCCGTCGTTGCAGCCCAAGTCCCACACCAGCGGCCAGCGGCGACGATCGCACACGCCGCGAACGAACGCCGCTTTCGCTTCGCCATCCTGAACAACATGCGGCAGCGCGGTGCGATAGTTCGTCCATTGAGTCCCCTCGGGTTTCCAATCGAGTCGCTCGACGAGGCGCGTCAACTTGGCGACGTTGCGACGAATCAACTCGGTGCTGAAGCCGCTCGATTGGAGATCGCGCACGGTGCTCGTCGAGACGGCCCGCGTGTGCCGTTCCAAAGTCGCTTGCAACCAGCCATGCGAGAAGACTCCCGGCCGAAGCAAGTCGCGCCACGACAGCCAGCGCAGAAACTGCCGCGCGGAAACTCCTTCCAACTCGCCGCGCAACACCGGTTGGAAATCGACGTGGCGATACGCCTGAAGCAACAGCGGAAACAACATCAGTTCGCAGAACTGACGATAGCCCGCCCAAGGCTCATCGGGAGCCAGCGCGACAAACGAGCCGACATCGATGAAGACCGGACGTGTCCCGCAGAACTGCACGTTGTATGGCGAAGCGTCCTTCAGAATCAGGCCGCTGTTCAACGCTTCGGTCAGGATTTCCAAGTGCAGCAGCGCGGCCTGCCGCAGCATCTCGAACGACCACTCGTAGGGATAGCTGACGAACGGAATCCGCTCGTGCTGCAAGACGGCTGCGGAGTCGCCCGGCAGGTGGAGTTGTTCGATCTCGTCACGCGAAAGCTCGCGCGTCTCCACCATCCGTCCCTCGGACATTAGTCGTCGAAAAAACGGCGCGCGCGAGGCTTGGTTCCAAGCCGCCAGGGTCTCGGGCGACAGCAATCGAAAGACGCCGTCATCACGCACGCAGACTCGTGCCGTCCGGTCGCGGAACGATCCGCTTTCAAAGGCGATCACGCGTGCGGCGATGGAAGAGACAACGTGGACGGCGTTGCATCCACCGCCACGGTCAGTGTGTGTCTGCCGATGATGAATTGCGTCCATAGATAGCGTCCCAATACGGCCACACCACCGAATCCTCCCACCAGTGCCTGCAACAGCAGACTTCCGGCACCGGGATCGAAATACGCGAGCAACAGGTTCATCGGCATGGGTTTCCAATTTGAAGGTGGGCGGGGCATCGGATCAGGCGGGCGGGGCATTCGTGATGAATGCCTTTTAGCTGTTTGATGGTAGTTAAAACACCTGAATCCACGATGAAGGTTGTCTGAAGTTCGAGAGGTCACGAGGATTTCAGAAAGGCGGAATTTAGCGGGCGGATTCGGGGGCGGGCGGGATCGCGGATAGTCTCAATCGCGGGGCTGAACCATCGACTTCTCAGGTCCTTCACATTGGCAAATCTTTGTGGCATTCTCTCGCGCGACATGATGCGGAACTCGACGAAACTATTCTTCGAGCAACTAGCCAACTGACAGGATATTCACAATGACCAACGTGCGCGACTTTGGAGCGATGGGGGATGGATTGACGGATGACACCGGAGCGATTGAACACGCGCTGCGCGACGGCGGCGATGGCGTGCTGGAGTTTCCTCGCGGCGAGTACCGCCTCACGCGGACAGTCTCGTTCGATCTGGCGAAAACGAAGGCGCTGGCCATTCACGGATCGGGAGGGACCGCGCGCGTGTTGATGCACGGCCCGGGACCGGCCTTCGAGTTTGTGGGCCATCACGGCGGCTCGGCCGATCCCGCGAGTCTCACTCCTGAAGTCTGGGTCCGTGAACGGATGCCAACGATCAGTCAGATCGAGATCGAGGGCAAGCATCCCGAGGCGGATGGCCTGCGTTTCAAAGGGGTCATGCAGCCGACGCTGACGGGAGTTCTGATCCGTCGCGTGCGGAATGCCATCCACTTCACCGAGCGCTGCCGAAACGTCCTCATCAGTCACTGCCACCTCTATCACAACACCGGCATCGGCATCTGGCTGGACAAGGTCAACCTGCATCAGATGAACATCATCGGCAATCACATCAGCTACTGCCGACTCGGCGGCATCCGCATCGACAACAGTGAGATTCGCAACCTGCAAATCACCGGCAACGACATCGAGTACAACAACTACCGTGCCTTTTCGTTGCCCGCTGGAGGCCAACCCAATCGTGCCAAGAATGAGGCAGCCGAGAAATCGACTTCTCCATCGGGCGCGGAAAAAATGCCCGAAGCCGCCAACGTGCCGACCGCCGAGATTTACATCGACTGCTCGAAGGGAGGGACCGTCCGCGAGGGGACCATTGCCAGCAACACGATTCAGGCGACCTACAGTCCCAACGGCGCGAACATCCGCATCATCGGCGGGGCGTCCGAACACAGTCATCTCGCCGGGATGTGGTGCATCAGCGGGAACCTGATCGGCAGTCAGGCGACCAACGTCCACCTGACGTTGACGCGCGGGATCACGTTCGAAGGGAACTACGTCTACAGCGGCCACCATCGCAACCTGTTGGCCGAAGACTGCCAGAACCTCGTGATCGGCGCGAACTGCTTCGGCCACAATCCCGACTACAAAGAGCAGGAGCTGTGTACCGGCATCCGCCTCGTTGACTGCAAGAACTGCACGCTGACCGGCCTGCAAATCCAGGACGCTCAAGCGGGCGAACACACCGTCACGGGAGTCGTCCCGATCAAGAGACAGGGTCTGGTCGAACTGGTCCGTTGCCGCCAGATGACTCTCACCGGCATCCAGGTCTTGGAAGGCTCCCCCTACGGCCTGTACCTCGAAGACTGCTCGGAGACGATGCTGACGGGCTGCTCGTTCCTCGACACTCGCGAGCAAAAACAAACCCAAGCCAGCGTGAAGTGGACCGGCGCAGGCAAGTCGAACGCCATCGCCCACTGCCGCGCCAACCGCGGCATTCAAGTCCCCGAACACGTCCGGCTGAGCGACAACCTGCTGGACGAGTAACTCTCAGTGTGCAAGTTTGCAGCAATGATGGAACGCGACTAGGATGCGAACGCAGTTTGTGTTTGATTCAGCGGGCGGGCGACTTCTCGAGGAGATACGGCAATGAAAGATCTGCTCTTGGCTTACGTGAAGAGGGTCACAGATTTGGTCGATCATGTGAAAGGCAATGAGCAGGCAACAAAACAAAGCCTGATCGGACCGCTCTTTACTTTGCTCGGCTACGACTTGACCGATCCCCGTGAGTGCATCCCGGAGTTCAAGGCGGACTTTGGAAAAGAGCGGTCCTCGAAGCCCGTTGACTGGGCGTTCCTTCAGGGCGGACATCCGGTTTTCTTCGTCGAGGCCAAGGAGGTCGGCAAGAAGCTGACAGGATACGACGAACAACTTGGTGATTACTTTGCGAAAGCGCCCGGGGCAAAGCTTGGAATCCTCACGAATGGTGTCGAATGGCGCTTCTACACCGATTCTGTCGCAGAGAACATCATGGACCAAGAGCCGTTTCTTACTTGGAGCGTACGTGAGGACGAGCAGCCGCCATTCGACTTTCTAACTCTCCTCCAGCGTTCTCAATTCAACTCGGAATTGATTCGGACATTTGCGCAGCGAAAGCACCACCATCGCAAGTTGATGGAGGAACTCGATCGACTTTTTGAACCGTCGTACGAGTTCACGAGACTCGCCGTTGAGAAACTCGAAACGCGAAATTTCACAGATAAGGTCTATCAAAATTGGAAGCCAATTCTGACCAATGTAATCAACGAGTGGGCACGACAGCGTCGCCTAGATGCAGTCCTGAGTTCACCGGCCAGCATTGACCAACCGGCGACAGCGGAAGACCGGGTCGCATCCAAAACTGAAACCACACAAGACGAACTCGATGCTTATCGAATCGTGCAACAATTGCTCGGGCCAGGTAAGCCTGTTGAGTTTGAAGACACGCAAAGCTACTTCAAGGTGCATCTACCCAATCAAAGGTTCTGGGCCGTGTGTCGGCTTTATCTCGGGCGGAGACGAAGCGCGCTCTGGGTTCCACTTGCAATCGAAAAGGTTCAACCTTTGATTCCTTCGATGGCGGTCACCTCGCCGCACACAGGCTGGACGAGCGTGCCGTTGACGACAACCTCTGACATCGGCGCGCTGGGGGAAGTGCTGCGGCAATCGTGGGACAGTCAATGGGCTTTGCGCGGCAAGAGTCCCGACTCGCCACCGGCGGACGTTTCCGAATAACGAATCCCCAAAAGTAATTCCACCGAGATGAACACACCGCTCGATCCTCGCCGCATCAAACTGCTCGATCCCGTTGTTGTCGCGGTCCTGAAGACGATGACGACGACCGAGAGATTGGAGGCGGGGTTCGCGATGCGCGAGCGAGTACGCTTCGGCAGTTGGAGTACTTCCGGTTTTTTCATCCGGAGTGGACGGAAGATCGCATCGAAGGTGTGGTGTCACGACGAATGTTGCGGCTGTCACTCAACGAGCCAACGCGGACGATCATTCGTTTGCTGGCCAATGCTCGCGAGCGTGGTTCTCTCAGCCAGATCGAGACGGTCGAAGACAAGCTGAGAACGGGCGACCTTGCGATTGAAAGGAGTGAAGTTGAGTTCATTGCGACCTTCTACGGCGTGTTCGACATTTGGCAGGCGATCTTGCGTCGCGTTGACTCTTCCGCGCCGTGAGCAGGTCCATCGCCTTGTTGAATCTGGGTATTGGGTGCCACGGTCACGGAGCTTTGACGTGGCCGTGAGAGTGCGAAACAGCCTTCACTTCCTCGCACGGCCACGTCGAAGCTCCGTGACCGTGGCACCCCA
>JAYUFF010000134.1:0-6984 GCA_043738825.1 Schlesneria sp. | reverse complement strand
GCCGTCAGGTCAATCGCGGGATAGACGGCTCCCGTGACGGTCATCAGGATCAGGATGAGTGGCACCAAAGTCGCCAGCGAAAACGGAGCGTCGGCCGCGCCGGGTTGTTTCGGCAACTGGACCGACTTCACGAGAATCGGCAGCGACACGGGCGGCGTATGTTGAGCGAGCACCTCCGCTGCAAAGGACTCGTTCACCGCACGAAACCGATCCTCGATGAAGCGCCGCACCGCACGACTGTCGATCGAGTCGGCTCGATAAACGACGGTGCATCTCGGAGGTTGCCCTTCTTCCGCAGTGAAGAATTGAACGCCCACATCCGCCTGTCCGTGCCGCACGGCGTCCGACACATCGGCCACCTCACGCGGATCGTCGGGAGCCAGCATCTGGAGGGCGGGATCATCGACGGTCCCGGCGGGGATCTGATTGGGGTCGAGCGTTCGTCCCTCACGCTCCGCCACCAGCACATGCCCGCGCCCGAACAGCCTGCGAAACAGTGGTGTGTCGCTCTCGCGGGCCAGAGCGACGCGGTACTCGATCTTCGCTTGAGACGTCAGTTGCGCGACGAGCAGCTTCTGCATCGTCACACCCAGTAGTGGATAGATGAGCAACGGCATCGCCACGAGCGTGATGGTTGTCCGACGATCTCGCAGAATTTCGCGCAGCTCTTTCAACGCCATCCGCCACCAGCGCGGAGACCTCCAGCGGGAGTGGCCTGCCGAACCTGAGTTTGCCGGGCGAGAGTCAATCGACATCGACGGCCTCCTCGCGCGCGGCTTCATCCGCTGGGATCGGTGTTCCGAGCAGTTGCAGGAACATGTCGAACAGCGTCTCGCGGCCGGTGACTTGTTGCAACTCGGCAAAGGTTCCCTCGTGCCGCAACCGTCCGCGGTGCAGCAGCCCCATCCGGTCGCACAGGTGAGACGCCTCATCCAGCCGATGAGTCGAAACCACGACCGCCTTCCCCAACGAACGGAGCTGCGCGATGTACTCGAAGACGACGTGAGTCCCCACCACGTCGAGGCCCCGCGTCGGCTCATCGAGCAGCATCACGGGCGGGTCGTGCATCAGAGCCCGCGCCAACGTGACGCGCTGCTTCTGGCCGGTGCTCAGCGTCGCGCAGCGCTGATCGAGAAACGGGTTGATGTCCAGCAGGTGACTCAACTCTGCGAGACGCGACTCAGCGCGATCCGGTTCGACTCCATACAGGTCTGCAAAGAAGAGCAGCATCTCGCGAGGGGTCAGCCACTGGTACAGACCGGCACTGGCCGAGACCAATCCGATGCGCCGCTTCACTTCGTCGGGATCGCGTGCGACGTGAAAGCCATCAACGACCGCATCACCGCTCGTCGGCTGGAGCAACCCGAGAATCATCCGCAACGTCGTCGTCTTCCCCGCTCCGTTGGGACCGAGCAACCCGTAGACCTCACCCGCCTTGACCGCAAACGACAAATCATCGACCGCCACCAGCGTCTGGCCGCTGGCACGAAAGTGGCGAGTCAGTTGTGTCACAGAAATCATACAGGCAATCCGGCAGGAAAGGGGCCGCCATCCTAGCGGCACACCACTCGCGATGCCCGCCCGTCCATGCCATCTCATCAAAAATGCCGTTGGTTGAGCCAGCGCGCGTCGGCCGGTACGATCCTCGCCCTGATCGCAGTGCGTAACGCCTGCATCCCGCCCACGATCCTGATCGCCCGCGCACGGAGGCTGCTTGATGCTTGCTCTCAACACGATTCACCGGCTCGACTGCATCAAGGCCATGCAGGAACTGGATGAGGGCTGCGTCGATCTCGCGTTCGCCGATCCTCCGTTCAACATTGGTTACAAGTACGATGTCTACAAGGATCGACAGGCTCCGCAAGAGTATCTCGACTGGTCGCGGCAGTGGATCGAGGGAGTCCACCGCGTCCTCAAACCGACCGGCACGTTCTGGCTGGCCATCGGCGACGATTACGCCGCCGAATTGAAGCTGCTCAGCCAGGAGATCGGCTTCCACTGTCGAAGCTGGGTCATCTGGTACTACACGTTCGGCGTGAACTGCAAATTCAAATTCAGCCGCTCGCACACGCACATCTTTCACTTCGTGAAGGATGCTAAGAAGTTCACGTTCAACGGTCCGGCCATCGCCGTTCCCTCGGCTCGGCAAACAGTCTACGCCGACGCGCGAGCCGCCAAGGAAGGCCGCCTGCCCGACGACACTTGGATGTTGCCCCCCAAAGGTATGGACTCCGATGATGTCGTATGGACTCTCCACCCCGAAGACCTAGATGCCAACATCACGAAGTGGGAACTCCGTCCACAAGACCTCACTGATGGTTTGAACGCGGACGAAGACACATGGTACTTCCCACGCGTCGCCGGAACTTTCAAAGAACGAGAAGGCTTCCACGGCTGCCAGATGCCCGAACAGTTGTTGGGCCGCATCATCAAGGTCTGCTCGAACCCCGGCGAACTGGTCCTCGACCCGTTCAGCGGCAGCGCGACCACCGTTTCCGTCGCGAAGAAGCTTGGCCGCAACTTCCTCGCCTTCGACATCAGCGATGAGTACATCACGCGAGGCTTGGACCGCCTCAGCAAGATCGAACCGGGTGACAACTTGGACGGGGCACCAGAGCCAAAGGTCAGCGCTCCGGCGACCCCCAAAGGCGGAAGCAAAAAAGGCAAGCCGTCCATTGCGCATGCGAAATCTGAATCAACCAGTGATATGCCACCGAGTTGGGACGCGGAAATCATTGAGGCGTACCGGCAAAGTGCGGAGGGATTTTCCGCAGACCGTCTTCTTGCCGACCCCGACCTAAACGCAGCGTATTTGGATTGCTGCCGGAGACTCGGAGCCAACACGCTGCCGGTGTTGTTGAACAAACGGCTCCTTCGTTTACGGAAGGCTGGTAAATTATCGGGTATCAAGGCAGTCAAGCGATCAACGTTTGATTGGACCGAAGCGGATTCATATCTGTTTGCAAGTGAGATTGCTTGGAGGCAGGTCTTCGACGAAACAGGCGCGAGTTTGGATGACATCTTCTGCAATCCGAGTTTGGCTAAGTTGTTTGATGATACTGCGCGAAAATTCGCCCCCGGCTTCTCGTCCCTTCAGTACCGATGGGCCGCGTTGACATTGCGAAAAACGAAGGACGATGTTTCGAATCGTTCCCTTTTGTTGGATGTCCCGGAAGCAAAGTTGCGACCGGTGGACGACTTTGATTCGCTGAATGGTCAAGCAGGGCTCTACATGGTGACGGCTAGGAGAAAGGCTCCGTTGTACGTCGGTGAGGCATTGGATTTGGGCGACGTGTTAAATCGTCAGTTCTCGACGAACAGTGAAGGTTGGGCTTCGTTCGGAAACGATTTGACGATTAAAGCTGTTCGGTATCAGCGGCTCCCCAACATCGACATCAACAGTCGAGGAGAGAAGTTGGCATGTTGGTTGTTGGCTTACCAATGCAGTTTGATTCAAAAGCAGAAGTGCCAGCCGAAATTCAATCTGCTTGGATTGAAGGAAACGACTGCATGACGTCCGAGGAGGAGGCGATCGTTCGGAGTTTTCAGTCCGTATGCGGCAAATTCTCCGCAGACCGAGTGATTGTTGATCCTGTTCTCAACGAACGATTCATCCTTGCATGTCGTGATGCTGGACTGACCGTGTCTGCGGCCGATTTGAATCGTGGATTCCTGAACATTAGAAAGCGAGGGGATCTTCCCCGAACAGGACGTTGCACTGCGACGTCCTTTCCAAACGAGGAGGACTACCGATTCGCGGCCGAGATTGCAGCGCGTGTACTTCAACGGCGCGACGGACGCGCACTTGATGCGATTTTGTGTGATCCCGATCTCTGCCGCCAGCTTGATCAGTTGGCGATGGAGATTGCCCCCGGATTCAGTCCCTTGCAGTACCGCTGGGCGGCACTCAATCTTCGCAAAGCCAAGAAGCTGTCACCGGAAATCTTGGGCCGCGTCATTCAGTCCGAGACCGTGCTTTCGTTTCGCGTCGATGGCCTGTCTTCAGAGGCCATCCCGACAAACCAAGGTTTGTATGTTTTCTACGATCCCCCGCAAACACTTTACGTCGGTGAAGCGAGCAACCTGCGGAGCCGTCTCAAGCAGCATCTCGACCATTCCGACAATCGAGGTTTGGCGCGTTGGCTCTGGGAGCATGGCACCGCAGGAGCGTTGCTGGAAATTCACGTCCTGCCACGTGAGACGCCAACCACTCACCGCAGGGCTTTGGAGACGGAACTAATTCGGAGCCGAAACCCGTTGTTCAATGTGCAACGCTGAAGATGATTGGAGTTGTGATTCATGGCAAAGCGGATCGCCAAAACCTCATTGAACTTCACGGGGCTGTACGAGTCCGAGCTTCTGGTTGAACTGATGCTTCGCCACTGGAACCATCCCAATGCCGACGATGCCGTCTTTCGCAACGACCTGCTTGAGATCGCCGCCGAAGCACTTCGCGCCGCAGTGGCGCGACAACAACTGATCGAAGGGTTGCCACCAGACCAAATGAATCTGGTGTCAGCCGTTTGGTTTGCTGAATGGAACCGCATTTCCAATGATCCTGATTTGAGTGACGAAGAACGAGCCGCCGTTGAAGCGTGGCTTGCCACTGTACGTCGTTCGATTCCGGGATCCTTTTGCAACCAACAGTATTTGGATTGAGACCAGAGCAAACCAATTACTGCGTCTCACGCAATGCGTCCGAAGAAGAGTTCGGTGTCGTAGTCGAACTGGACTCGGCCATCGGCTGCGTGTTCATGGAAGAGGCGTTCGAGTTCCAGCAGCATCGGGGCGTGACGCGGATGTCCGGCGGCGGGGGCGTAGGAGGACGACAACAACCGTCCGCGCAGGCCCTCGAAATCGAAGCTTTGTGAGTTGGGGAACGTCCGCGTTTGGAAGTGGTTTCCGCCGAAGAACTGGTTCAGTACGGCGGCGTCGATGCGCTTGTGATCGACCTGCTGGTAGTCGGTCGCGAAGTCTTGCAGCAGTTTCTCGTAGCCCTTGAGGAACGGCGTCGTATCGAGATGCCGTGAGTTCCAGAACAGCGCGACGTTGCCGCCGAGGCGCAGGATGCGGGCGAACTCGGTGCGAGTCGGCTCGACATCGAACCAATGAAACGCCTGTCCCGCGACGACGAGGTCCACTGAGGCTGCCTCCAACGACGTGGCCTCGGCCGTGCCGTTGATGCTGTGGAAACGGGGCTGGTCACGAAAACGGGCCTCCGCCGCCTCACGCATCTCGCGGTTCGGTTCGACTGCCAACACGACGCAGCCAAGCCGCAGAAACAGCTCGGTCGAGATCCCCGTTCCCGAACCGATGTCGGCCACTACGGAAGAGGATCTCAAGCCGGCTTCGCCTCGCAACGTCTGCA
The DNA here is from genome assembly GCA_043738825.1 of Schlesneria sp. Taxonomy (GTDB): domain Bacteria; phylum Planctomycetota; class Planctomycetia; order Planctomycetales; family Planctomycetaceae; genus Schlesneria. The sequence continues at coordinate 1,616 of JAYUFF010000134.1, read as the reverse complement.
CGAGTTCCTCGGGATAGCCCGGCCGGTAGCGGACGTAATCGGCCACGCGATTCGAGAAGCGGGTCGTCGATTTGTGGGTGATGCTCGTCATGGTGCTTGGCGTTTTTCGCGGAGTGGGCCGCACTTCTGATAAGGCGAACGGCAAGAAAAGTCCAACCGAAGATAGAAGCCTGACGCGCAAGCGAAGGTTTGGTAATCAAGCATCCTTCGCTTGCGCGTCAGGCTTCTATGGGTACGTTTGTTTCTGCCGCTCGCCCAATCAACGGCGGCGTTCGAGCATCACAGCCGAGGTGTCGTCGTGGCGGCCCGAGCCTTCGGTGTAGGCTTCCGATTCGTCGAACAGCGCCTGCAACGATTCGGCGGCGGTGGCTTCGCGCTGCTCGATCAGCGTGCGTTTGATCCCCGCCACGCCAAACTCGCAAACCTTGGTCGGCTTGTGTTCGGGGAAGGCTTCCTGCAAGCCGTCCGTGTAGAACAGCAGGCGGTAGTTGTCGGGCAGCTTCGAGTGCAGCGTGTCGTAGTCCATCTCGGGATAGATCGCGAGGGGCAGGCCCGCCGTGTTGTCGGCGGCCAGGGCGCGAATCTCGCCCGTGTCGAGGTCTTGCACGAGCGGAATCGGATGTCCGGCCGAGGTCCATTCCAGTTCGTTCGTCTCCAACTTCAGCAGGCCATACAGCAACGTGATGAAGCCGCCCTCCTCCTGCACGATCGAGTGTTCGCAGAGCTGGTTGTTGATCGCCGCGACGAAGCCCGCCGTGTTGTGATACCGCTGCGTGCGGATCATGCGGACCAGCGTGTGCATGACCATGATCGACATGGCCGCCTTCATGCCGTGCCCCGACGCATCGCCGACCAGCAGCACGACGTGGTTGTCGTCCAGAGTGAAGACATCGTAGTAGTCGCCGCCCGCCATCGTGACGACCCGGCCGCCGGCGACTCGAATCTGCGACGGCTCGTACCGCGCGACGATCTGGCAACCGGCGGGGGCTTCGATGTGTGCCGGGATCATCGACTCTTGCAGCTTGCGGACGGCCTGCACTTCCTCGCGCAGCTTCTCGACGACCTGACGGTCGCGCAGCGCCTTCACCGATTCGACGGCGCTCTCCAGCACGGCGAGCAGCATGAACAGATAGTCGCCGTTGGCATCGCGGATCGCGTAGGCGCACATCCCGTGCGTCATGAACCGGACCACGCGAAAGACATCCGCCGTGTCGCACGCTCCCACGATGGGCAGGTCGGGGCGCAGCCGCTTGACCTCTTGAAACGTGTCGAACCCCGCCTCGACATCGGGCAGAGTGATGGAGAGGAACACGACATCGCACTCCTCACCACCGCCCAGACGGGAAATCAGCTCGTTGCCGCCGAGCACGATGTCGATTTCGTGCTCGCCAATGCCGAGATACATCGAAATCAGATCCGCCTGCTCGGGATTGTCCCACCCCACCAGTATCCGCATGGCCCATACTCCGTGAACGCAGAACGAAGGTAGGCATGAGATACTGGAGTCACTCCAGCAGGGCAAGCCACCCCGCTCGGCCCCACAGGGCAATCGCAATTTTCAAAGTAGGGTGGGACGAGTCTTCGACGGCCCACCAGCTCGGTCTGTTCTTGGTGGG
>JAYUFF010000133.1:0-2647 GCA_043738825.1 Schlesneria sp. | reverse complement strand
TGGATTCTTTCGTGGTGCCACTTAGAATCGGCACGCCCGCACAGGTTGAGGGCAGACTCTCCACGGAAGTGCCTTTCTTCCGTCGGCCCCGGGAAACTCGATCATGCTCACCATTCATGCCCGCAGCTATGAGAACGGCGAGCCGCTGCGGATCACGTTGCGAGGGGATCGCATTCGGTCAGTCGAGCCTGCCTGGCCAAAGGGGACTGTGGACGACTGGCCGTTCGTCGCACCCGGTCTCTTCGACTTGCAGATCAATGGCCACAGCGGCGTCTGGTTCAGCGATGAGTCTCTGACGGCGGATAACGTCCTCAAGGCTCTCGCGCCGTATCCGCGATTTGGCGTGACGCGGCTCTGTCCAACACTCATCACGAATTCGTTCGAGGGTCTGGCGGCGGGATTCGCCGCGATTCGCGCCGCCTGTGAACGCGAGCCGTGGGCGGATCGGATGGTCTGCGGCTGCCATCTCGAAGGACCGTACATCTCGGCCGAGGACGGGCCTCGCGGCGCACATCCCCGGCAACACGTGCGACCGGCGGATTGGAACGAGTTCCAGCGGTTGCAGGAGATCTCGGGCCACCGCATCAAACTGGTGACGATCGCGCCGGAAGCGGAAGGGGCGATCGAGTTCATTCGTCAGGCGACGGCCCACGGAGTCGTGATCTCGATCGGACACACGGCCGCCACGCCCGAGCAGGTGCGCGCGGCGGTCGATGCCGGCGCGAAGCTCAGCACGCATCTTGGCAACGGTGCCCACGCGATGATTCACCGCCACCGCAACACCATCTTCGAGCAGTTGTCTGATCCCCGCCTGACCGCCAGCCTGATCGTCGATGGACATCACCTGCCGCCGTCGCTGGTCCGTATGTTCATCAAGGTCAAGTCGCCCAAGCAAATCATCCTGACTTGCGATGCGGCTGGCTGGGCCGGTTGCCCGCCCGGCCTCTACGAAAGCAAACTCGGTCGCAGTGAGATTCTGGAGAACGGCAAACTGGTCGTCGCCGGTCAGCGCGAACTGCTCGCGGGATCGGCTCAGGAAACAGACATCTGTGTGGCGAACGTCCTTGAATTCGCCGGCGTCTCGCTGAAAGACGCGATCGATATGACGAGCAAGAACCCCGCGAAGCTGCTCGGTTATGAAGTCGCCCGCCTGCGCCGAGGCTCACTCGCCGACCTCGTCGTGTTTCGCATCGCACCGAACAAGCAACGACTCGACGTGGAAGCGACCATCGCCTCGGGGCACTTGATGTACGGTGAGATCGCCGCGCGATAGGTGTGCCGCCCGGCTTGCCGCACGCCATGCTGCACCTGCCGTGGTGGCGGTCAGGTGCAGCGTCTGGTTCGGTGTGACCTGCGACTTGTGACTTTCAGCTAATCGAAACAATTTCATCGAGTCGAACCACTCGCGGGGCGGCTTCCCCGTCCGCAATGAGCCGAACCACCATTTCCCTTTGGGTTCCAAGATCGAGCGAGAACGGAACACCGTTGAATGCCGTGCCATCCGTCAGAGTCACTCGGGACGGTTGGAGGATGCCGGGGCCGCGGTTCATGAGCCGGAGTATTTCCCGGCCAACGTCTTCGGTAGTCATCGGATTCGCCTGGGTGTTCGTGAAGGAGTCGGCCGGGTAGATGTAAGCCTGTTCAACAGCCATTCCCCCCAGCGTTTTGTCACTCAAGCGAGTGGGCAACCGACCTGAATGTCGGGCCATGACCGCCAGCACATCTTTGGCAATCGGGTTGTTTGGGCCAACAACTTTGATCTCGGATCGGGAAATCCAAGTCTCGCCGAGTTTCTCAAGAGACTCTCGAACGGCGCGGTTGGCCGCGAGCGGCCCTTCACGGTCAAAGAGGTCCGTTGCCACATACAGAAACCAGTGTCCGTCTTCGTCCGTTCTGACCCAGAAGGCGGCCTGCACCGAGTTGCCGTCGGCGGCGAACCGTTCGACGAATCGGCGGCCATCATAAAACTGGTCGGCTACCAGCGTGCTTTGATCCACGGTAGCACTCCTTTCTCGATAGCGTCGTACAGGGCGGTGGCGTCAGTCTTGGTCTTGCCAATTTCGTAGCGACTCTGCTCGCTCCAGCCGGCCACGATATCCCACTGGTCTCTGACTGCGTCGTCGGGGTCCATTTCATGTTCAAGACCCGCCGCTTTACGGAGCGCCGCGAGATCGTGCTTGTAATAAATTTCCGTCTGCTTCTTGTCGGGAAAACTGTCCGACTTCATCAACTCGGAAATGATTCGGACTTTGAGTGCAAACTCCACTGCATAACCGACGAGGTAGTAAGCACCATCCCAATCCTTCTCGTCAAGAAGAAGTTTCGCCTCCTTCATGCGGAGCGCCAAAAGTTTCTCGAAGTCGGATCGCGATGTCGCGACGATCATGTCCGGCCCCCCCTTCTGCGATCACCTAGTCCTCAATCAATTCTTCCGTCATTTTCGTACCAGAAATCCCTCTGTGCAATGGCGCACTCAAGTCGTCACTGGCACTTGGCAGTGGTAGCACGGCCTCACGCCGACTTGTCGTCTCGGAGCGAGACTTGGAGTGAGCCGAGCATCTTGGTGATGGCGGTCTCTTTCACGTTGATGTTCAGGACGTTGTCGAGCACGAAGGCGCGCGGCTCGTTGCTCGGATGAATGATCAGC
>JAYUFF010000132.1:0-2648 GCA_043738825.1 Schlesneria sp. | reverse complement strand
CGCGTGGCGTCGCGCGGTGATTTCGTTTCGGATCCTGCTCGTGGCCGGAGTCGCCTCGCTGTTGGCAATGGCGGCCAGCGCGAGCGTGATGTACTTTCGGCTCGACTCGCTGACACAGGGCCGCGCGCGCGGTCGGTTGAAGCTGCTGACCGGTGGCCTGACGGCGGGGTGGCTGTCGCTCGTTGCCATGTCGACTTCGCAGGGCCATCTGTGGTGAGTTCCGATGGCTGACGATGACTCATCATTGCTGAGTGGCGTGAAACGCGGAGAAGCCGTCTCGTGGGAGCGGCTCATCGCGCGATACGAAGGCCGACTGCTGGCCTTTGCCGAGTCGCGGCTCGGCGATCGCGCTGCGGCCGAAGATGTTGTGCAGGAGACGTTTCTCGGCTTCCTGACCGCGATCCCGAACTACGACGAACAGACGCCGCTCGAATCGTTCCTGTTCGCGATTGCGGCCCACAAGCTGACGGACGTGCTGCGTCGCAAGGGCCGTCGGCCCGCGCTGACTCTCATGCCGCGAGACGATTCGTCCAGCGGGGCCGATTCTCAATCGGGCCGCACCGCTCATCGCGAACCTGCGGGACGGGAGCGGAAGGCGTCGAGCATGGCCCGCAGTGCCGAGCGGCGCGTGGTCGTGGAGCGGGTGTTAGGCGACAGCCTGCGCGGGCTGATTCAATCGTGGTACAGCCGAGGCGAGTTCGAGCGATTGCAGTGCGTTGAACTGTTGTTTGTTCTCGGCTGGTCCAACAAAGACGTTGCCGCGCGGCTGGGCATCACCGAGCAAGCCGTCGCCAACCACAAGAGCTTCGTTGTTGGAAAGCTCAAGGACGCGGCGACCACGGCCCGGCTGCGCGACATCGACTGGCCGCGTCTGAGTGGTGTCTGAACCAGGGCTACGTCACGACTAAAAAAGTTGGGTTGTCTTCGTAGCCACGTTCGCCAGAACGTGGGGGAGGTGCTGGACGTACCCCACGCTCTGGCGAACGTGGCTACCCCAAGATCAAGCGTTGACGCAGCACTCGGGCCAATGCCTTCTTCGCACGGGGAATCGGGTGCCACGGTCACGGAGCTTCGACGTGGCCGTGAGTATGGAGAATCAGCCTTCACGTCCTCGCACGGCCATGTCGAAGCTCCGTGACCGTGGCCCCCCAATTTGAAAAAGGCGATGGTCCTGCGCCCAGCGTTGGCTGTGGTGCGAGAAGTCGCTATGTTCGGCACGGTGATGACTCACACGGGCCTGCGCAACGCGGAGGCTCATTGCAACAGGAAGAATTGATGACGGCGATCTCGCTCGAATACGGCACGACTGGTTGTTGGGAGGGCGAGATTGGTGGTGACCGCCTGCTGCTCCATCACTCGGGACCGGCACCGCTGCGCGATGTGCGCGGGGCCATTCGGGAGAGTCTGGCCTCACCGATTGAGTTTCCCGCATTGCATCAGGCCGTCGTGCCGGGTGACCGTATCGCGCTGGTTCTCGATCGCAATGTCCCCTCCTCCGCCGAGATCGTGGCCGAAGTGTGTGCCGTGCTGCTGACCGCCGGTCTCGAGCCGGATCACCTTCACGTTCTGCAACCGGCGGCGTTGACCGGGCCACGTCCGTCCGATCCGCGACGATTGCTGCCCAGCGACGTGCGCGAAGTCGTCGGTTGGAAGATTCACGATCCGACCGCTCAAGACTCGATGGGCTATCTGGCTTCGAGTGCCGGTGGTGAGCGAATCTATCTGACTCGCGAAGTGATCGAGGCCGACCTCGTGATTCCCATCGCGCGACTCGGGTACGACTCGGTGCAGGGTCGTCGCCATGTGATGGGTGCCTTCTATCCGGGCCTCTCCAACACGGAAGCCTTCACCAAGTCGCACGGCGAGGGACACAGCGAACTCGGCCCCGATGAAGAACGTCCGTTGAGACAACTCGTGCAGGAACTGACCTGGCTGGCCGGCATTCAATTCGCGATCCAAGTCTTGCCGGCGGGGCGGCGAGGTGGGGCGGCCCGCATTCTGGCAGGCCAGCCGGACGCCGTGACTCTGCACGGACAAACCGTGCTCGACGACAACTGGCGAGTGCGAGTCGATCAGCGCGGCGAAACGGCGATCGTGTCGATCCCGACGGTGGAGGGAGAACCAACCGGTTGGGAGCAACTCGGTGCGGCCCTCGAGGCCGCGTGCAAACTGGTCGTCACCGAAGGCCGCATCGTCGTCCTCAGTGATCTGGCCGCCGAGCCTTCTCCCGGCATCGAAATGCTGCGGTCCTACCGCGCAGCCAGGGAGGCTCTCAAACCGCTGCGCCGAGAGTCGCCCCCCGATCTGGTGGCCGCCTCACAAATCGCACGGGCCGCCGATTGGGCGTCGATCTATTTGCTGAGTCGCCTTCCGACGCCACTCATAGAAGACTTGTTCATGACTCCGCTGGAACACGAGCGCGAAGCCACGCGACTGATCGCGCAATGCGATGGCTGCCTGATACTCGACGGCGCGCAGCACGTCTTCACCGAGATCGCCGACGAGTAGTGATCGAACGACCTTCAATGGCGGGGTCTACCTCGTACTTCTAGCAGCCTGTTGAACAACTCGTGGGGTAGGTTTGTAACCTGCCCATGCTTCATGAAAACAAGGGACGGGCAGGTTACAAACCTACCCCACGAGTTGTT
>JAYUFF010000131.1:0-2651 GCA_043738825.1 Schlesneria sp. | reverse complement strand
GGCCGAGACGCGGCGCGCGATGCGATCCTCGCGCTGGCTGGCGAGCTGGGCCTGACCAACTCCGAACGCCGCTCGTACCTCGAACTGCTACTCGGTTTGTAGATCGCCACGCGCTCGGTTCAAACCGGGCCAGACCAGTCGAACGAGTATTCGCGCACGACCCGGCAGACTTGAATCTGATACCACGCGAAGTACCGCTCTCGCCCGGCCTTCTGCGCCGCCACATGCTCGGGATGATTTCTCCAGGCGGCGAGATGCTCCGCCGTGTCGAACTCCACCAGCGTCACGTTCTCACCGTCGGCGGCGACATAGTCCTTGTACGAGAGGAAGCCGGGCATTCCGACCGCCAGTTGGTACATCCTCGCTCCGAGCTCGGGAAGTTCGCTGACGAATTCCGGTCTCAATCGAGTGCGGAACGTAATGACCAGTTTGTCGGGTGTCATGGGTCATCTCCTGGAAGTCTGTCCGAGATTGATCCGCTCAAGGCGGGTGATCTCCCGGATTGTTTAGGCATTGTCAGAGTCGGAAGCAAGGATCGTGCTCAGTCGAGAATAACACCCGACAACTGCTCCGCCTCGCATGCAGAGTGGACCGACGGCTCTTGAAGTTGAATACGATCGAGGCCGCGACGTTGCGATCAGAAGACAATCGTGAACAGGCTCATCACGCGGAGAGCGTGTGATTTTTCGCCCTGGGCTTGCCCTAGGGGTTTAGCGGCTTCTGCGCTACTCGTAGCGCAGAAGCCGTTGAACCACCGACGCAAGGTCGGTGGCGAAAAATCACAGGCTCGGAGCGGTGATGGTTACGTTGGAGAGAAGTTCAATCCGACTTGGCCGCGGTGCCGATGATCGGTTAGGATCGTCACATCGACAACGACTTGTGACTGGCCTGCCGATTGGGTCGTAAGACCTCCCGCCCGAATCAACCCGCCGAGTTTAGAGGACTCCCACCATGCTGACTGTTCCTGGTGCTGCTCATCGATTGTGCGATGGCGTGACTCGACGCGATGCTCTGCGGATCGGGGCGTTGGGCTTGGGCGGGCTGTCGCTGCCGGGGCTGTTGCGAGCGGAGCAGGTGGCGGGGATCGCCAAGTCTCACAAGGCGGTCATCATGATTTACATGGTCGGTGCGCCGCCGCATCAGGACATGTACGACCTCAAGATGGATGCCCCCTCGGAAATCCGGGGCGAGTTCCGGCCGATTGACACCGCCGTACCGGGCATTCAAATCTGCGAGCATCTGCCGAAGATCGCCTCGATCATGGACAAGGTCGTGCCGCTGCGGTCGGTCTATGGGTCGCCGAGTGGCGATCACGACTCGTTCATCTGCTACACCGGCCGCTCGAAGGAGAAGCAGCCTCCCGGCGGTTGGCCGTCCATCGGCTCGACGATCTCGAAAGTGCTGGGGCCGGTGAACAAGTCGGTGCCGCCGTTTTTTGGACTCGCCCCGAACGCGGGGCATCCGCCGTATGGGTCGCCCGGTCATCCGGGGTATCTCGGTGTGACTCACGCCGCGTTCCGGCCATCGGGTCCGGCGCGAGACGACATGAAGTTGAATGGGATCGACACGGCAAGGCTCTCCAGCCGGCAGCAGCTTCTGACGAGCTTCGATCACTTCCGTCGCGATTGCGACGCGAGCGGCATGATGGGCGGACTCGATTCGCTGAACAAACAGGCGATGGAGATTCTCACATCGAGTCGATTGGTTGATGCACTCGACATTACGAAGGAAGACCCGGCCGTTCGCGAGAAGTACGGCAAGGGCGACCCGAACAACTACGGCGACGGGGCACCTCGCAACCTGGAGCAGTTCCTGATGGCACGCCGCCTGGTCGAGGCGGGTGCTCGCGTGGTGACGCTGAACTTTGGGCGCTGGGACTTCCACAGCAGCAACTTCAGCGAGTGCAAGAACACGCACTTCCCGATGTTCGATCGCGGGATGCACGCGCTGATCACGGACCTGCACGAACGGGGGCTCGACAAAGACGTGGCGGTCGTCGCGTGGGGCGAGTTCGGCCGGACACCGCGCATCAATCCGGAAGCGGGTCGCGATCACTGGCCTCAAGTCGGCGGCGCTCTGATTGCGGGAGGCGGCTTCCGCACGGGACAGGTCATCGGAGCAACCGACCGCAACGGAGCCGGCATCACCGAGCGGCCCGTCCACTTCGGCGAAGTCCACGCCACGCTCTACCACCACTTCGGGATCGACCCGCACTCGGTCACGCTCCCCGACTATTCCGGTCGGCCGCACTATCTGGTGGACGCTTGGAAGGCGATGCCGGAGTTGGTGTGATGACACACCGTCTGCTTGTACGAATTCTGGAGACGCTTCATGACCGCCGTCATCGCCGATTTTGATCTTCAACGCAGCCTGATTCGCCGCCGCCAACTTCGCCAAGAGGATCGGTATGACGAGGTTTGGGACGGAGTTTATGTCATGAATGCCCAACCGAATAACGAACATCAATCGCTCGTGTCACGGATCAGTCACATCTGTGAATGCGTCATTGGTGACACGATGCTGGGAAAGGTTTTGCCTGGCACAAACGTTTCGGATCGCGCCAAGAATTGGAAGAAGAATTACCGCTGTCCCGATGTCGCCGTGTTTCTGAACGGGACGAAAGCCATCAATTGGGAAACTCACTGGCAGGG
>JAYUFF010000130.1:0-6999 GCA_043738825.1 Schlesneria sp. | reverse complement strand
TGCCGCGCACGTTGGAAATGAAGGAGACTTCGACCGGCCCGGCCTCGGGAAGAGATTGCCGGATCGTGGACTGAATCAACTCCGTGATCCGTTCGCGTTTCGGGTAGGCATGCGTCGGCAGATCGACGGTCACCGTCAGCGAGTTGCCTGCTCCGAGGGTCGCACTGCGGAGCATGTCCAACTCACCCAGCGAGCGGCCGATCTCGGGATCGCGGAGGCCGCGCAGTCGTTCCAACACTTGCATCTCGGTCAGCATGTCATCGTCCGTTCAGCAGAGGCCGTTGTCGTGAGAGGCGTTTGATTCATCAATCCGTGAATCACGCCGCGAAAGCCGCAGAGTTGTAGCACTGCCGCTGTGGAGCGGCAACGTCCCGACTCAAGCCAGTCGCAGTTGACGCAAACAAAGCCGAGCCAGTTCGCGGCCTGAGGCTTCATCACCAACAAACGCGATCGCGCCCGCTTCTCGCACCGTCCATTCGAGGTCGGCCAGATCGGTCGATGCACACGCGATGACGGGGCGGCGCAACGGCTCGCGAAACTGATGGCTCAGCCACGTCAGGCAATCGACTGGCGCGGAGTCCATGTCCAGCAGGATCATCGCTGCGGAGAAGCCGTTCGTGGCGGGAATCAGATCGTTCAACGAGCGACATTCACGGACGAGAACGCTGCGTGCGGCAAACTGCCGCAGCAGCTCCGGCCCCCAGTGAGGACGCTTCTCAAACACCGCGACACAAGCGGTCGGCTGAGTCATGACTCCTGGCAAGATCACCTCCCCGTGCATACCACCTCAATGAACGGCGTCGGACCAAATCCTAATGGTGTGTGATGCGACGGCAGTAGTCTATACCTCACACAGAGGAAGTTTGGAAACGCAGAGAATGCGGAGATCGCAGAGAACACCAGAGAACTGTCCCACATAAATTTCCAATCTCAGCGCGCTCTACGTTTCAAATTCTCTTTGCCTTGGCATTCAAAGCACTCGCCGCGCGGCGACGGTCGCAGGCCGTCACGAGGGCGGGTAACATGCCGCTCCGCTGGAAGGCTGTTTCAAAGCGTAAGGGAGTGATCGTGCCGAACAATCCGATTTCAATTGGCCCGTGGCGTTGCGGACGCCGTGAGCCGTTGCTGTTTATCGCCGGGCCATGCGTCATCGAAAGTGAAGAGTTGGTGCTGGAGGTCGCGAAGCGGCTGGCTGACCTCTCGTCGTCGCGCGGCGTGCAGATTGTCTTCAAGTCGAGTTTCGACAAGGCCAACCGGACGAGCGTTGACAGTTTTCGCGGGCCCGGCCTGGAGAAGGGCCTCGAAATTCTCGCCAAGGTGCGCGAGACCACCGGGCTGCCGCTGTTGACCGATGTTCACGAACCGAGTCAGGCCGAGCCAACCGCTGCGGTTTGCCAGATCGTTCAGATTCCCGCGTTCCTCGCCCGGCAAACCGATCTGGTGGAAGCCGTCGCGACGGCAACCGCCAAGCACGGTGGAACCATCAACGTCAAGAAGCCGCAGTTCGTCGCCCCCGAAGACATGGTGCATGTTGTCAAGAAGTGTGAGGCGTTTGGCAATCCGAACGTGCTGTTGACCGAACGCGGCACGATGTTCGGGTACGGTCGGCTCGTGAATGACCTGCGTTGCATTCCCGTCATGCAGTCGTTCGGCGGCCCGGTGATCTTTGACGCGACGCACAGCGTCCAACTGCCGGGGGGAGCCACCACCGGCGGCCGGCGCGAGATGGTTCCGTTCCTGTCGCGCGCCGCAGTGGCCTGCGGCTGCGACGGCATCTTCTTCGAGACACATCCCAACCCGGACAAGGCACTCAGCGACGGGCCCAACATGGTGCCTCTGGCCGAGCTGCCGAAGTTGATCGATCAGTTGGTCCAACTGCGAAAGCTGTCGCTGGAGTTTTCCGCGTGATTTGGAAGCCCGGCTTTTCCGAAAGCCGGACTTCTTTCCGGGGCGTGTCCTCCCGGAGAGAGAAAAGTCCGGCTAACAAAGCTAAGCCGGACTTCAGCCTCGTCGGAAAAACGTTCAACGACTTGCCGCCGTCCGACGTAGGAGCGGAGTCCGAGTCCAACCGACAGCCGCGCGAGTGCGCCTCCTCATTTTCAATCCCATCCCGAGTAGAACAAACCGTCATGAGAGTTCGACGTGTCACGGTCCTGTGTGTGAGTCTGTTACTGGTGGGGACCGTCGCCGGATGCCCCGGCCGCGCATCGGTCTCATCGAAGAGCGGTTCGTCGGGTCAAGCGGCCTCGGCCGAGGATCTGCTCAAGAGCGCGATCTATCAACTGCGGCCCGAGAACTTCAGCATCGCGGCCGCGCCCGACAAGCCTGTCAGCCTGCTCAACTCGTGGCGCGGATTGGCCGCTGACGCGAAGCCGAGCGGCGCGAGTGACAACGCGGAAGCTCCGCCCCTTCCCGCCGGCTGGGCCTCCGCTGACGAAGAGAAACGTCTGCGATCGGACAAGTACGACGAGCGGGATGCCGTACACATCCGCGACGGCCTGTTGATCCAGGCGATGGCCAAGTCTCTCGCGGCGCGGCGCAACGACGAACTGGGACGGGTTCAGGAAGTGTTTCAGTTCGTCGTGCGGAACATCGCGCTGCGAGGCGACGATGATCTCGAACTGCCGCTGACCACGTATCTGCTGCTGCTGACGGGGCGCGGCTCGCCAGAGGACCGGGCGTGGATCTGTGCCTCGATTCTCAAGCAACTGCGCATCGACTGTGTCATCGTCAGACCGGCCGCCGAATCCAAGCCCGATGACGAAGCGTGGTTGTTCGGCGTGATCCTCAACGACCGCGTCCATCTGTTCGACCCGCGTTGGGGGATCGCGATTCCATCGTCGGTGGATGCCGCTGCGACTGACTTGCGTCCAGCCACGCTCGACGAGATCGTCTCGCACCCCGAATGGCTGCAATCGTTGTCGCCCCGCGCCGATCAGCCGTACGTCATCGAAGCCGATTCCTTGAAAGAGCCTCAAGTGCTGCCGATCGTCGAGGCCAACTATTGGAGCCGTCGGCTGAGCCGGCTGGAGCAGGTCCTGCCGACCGAAGACGCCTGTGTGTTGTTCGATCCTCCGGTGGACGATCTCGGTCGGCCCGGGATGGTCCGGCGACTGCAAGCGGCCTGCCCGACAGTCAAGGTTGACGGCCTCAAACCGTGGCCCTATCCGGAGCGCCAATACGAAGCCTCACGCAAGGTCAGCCAAGCCCTGGTACAGCAGATCGCACAGACTTTGGTTGGCTTCAACGCACCGATCTCCGTCAACATCGATCCTCAGACGAACCAGCCTTTGAAACCTGTCCCCGAACGAAAGATGCTCAAGATTCGCACCGATCAACTGCTCGGCAAGTTTGAAGACGCCACCCAGCGCTACTTGTCGATCCGGCATTTGGAGGTCGAGGCCAATCCTTATTGGAGTCCGGAGATTGTCCAACTGCATCGACTGGCGGCGGAGGACGCGATCTATTGGAGTGGCGTCAGCAAGTTCGAGGCTGAAGAGTACGATGCGGCCGTCGAACAGTTGACAGGATATCTGAAGCGGTTCAACCGTAAGGGCCGCTGGACCTTCGCGGCTCGATCGCTGTTGGCCGAATGTCACGCACGAAAGGCCCGATTCGCGGAGGCGATCGCCGTCATTGAACGGACTGTCGCGGAAGATCCCTACCGCGCCGCGAACGCCATCCGCGTCAAACGCTGGAAGGCTCACGCCCGGCAGTCAGCGGATGCGCCAGCCAAGTGAGCCGACTCGACCGTTTGCTCAATGCCAAGAGCAGCAGTGAGACCGCATCAGATGGCGGCGGTTTCGGTCAGACATTCGAGCGTGTCGTGGCTGGTGGAAATCATGGCCTCATGCGGCTCCTGCTTGAGTCCGTACAGGCCGTCGGCGTTCAGGCCGAAGAACCGGCGAAACCACAGCATGCGCTGGACGTTTGGCTGGGGAGTGGTCAAGCCAAACCAGACTCCTCGCTTCTCCTGCCAATCGACCAACATCCCGAAGAAGCCACTGGGGATGTACTTCACGAATCGCATGTCGATGGCGATCGCCCGGCAGCGCTCGTGCTCGATCAACTTGAACAGCCCCTCGCGCAACAGGGCCAGATCGGCACCGTCCCAGATTTCCATCTCGCCGATGTGCAGCAGATGGACTCCGTCCTGAACGTCGATCCGCATCCGTTTGAAGTGGCGTTGGAGCGTCATGCCTGGTGTCTCTTGGTCCGAAGCGTTCGTTCAATTGCACGGACGACAACCGCCATGCAGTGAACTGTTCGGAAAGCAAACACCGGGCCGAAGCGCCCACCGCGACAAAGATCGACGCAACCGCAGAGTTCTCGCCCTGTTGAAGCTCCACACCACTTTCAGTGCAACCGATCGCGTTGAAAAAATGCCACGCGATCCGATCTCACGTTGCCTTGTGGCAACGCGGCTGACATCGAGCGGAGCAACGCGGGCGCGAGGAACATCACTGCGCGACAGCCTGGCTCGGCTCCACGAAGTACATGAGCCGACCACACGTACAAAACTTGAATTTGCCGGTCTTCAATTCGACCAGTGTCTGAGACGTCAATCCCACGAAGCACTCCCCGCAGGACTTGCCCACCACCTGCGAGAGTGCTCGCGCGCCGTAGGCATTCACCAATCGACGATATCCCGGCGCGATCTCTGGCGGCAAGATCGCTTCCACATCGCCGACTCGCGATTGCAGTGCGTCGATCTGCTGTTTTAGCCCCGGCTCACGCTGCCTGACCGCCGCAGCGAAGACGGCAAATTCTGCTTCGACTGCCGCAAGTTCCTGCTCGAAATTCTTGAGGGCGAGCTGTGACGCGTCGATCCCTTCGAGGGCTTCGAAGATTTCGTCTTCGAGCACGCTGTTGGCCATCTTGTCGGCCGCGATCTGCGTTCGCAGTGCGTCGTATTCACGATTCGTCGTGATGATGTTGAGTTTCCCCTCCAGGTCGTGAATTTTCCCTTCGGTGGTTTTGAGTTGCAGGCTCTTTTGTTCCGCAGCAACCTTCAGTTGCTTGAGCTTTCCCCGGCGAACTTCCAAATCAACCTTCTTCGCACCGATCGACTTCTCGCGTGAGGCAATTTGGCGTGGCCCCAACTCGATCTGAGCCGTCAGCTCCTCCAGTTGTGCGCGGATGTCGTGTATTTCCTTCAACCCAGCATTGGTCGGCGTCATCCAGGCTCTCCACGGAAGTATGTCAGTCCCGCATCATCGTGGGCGGGACTATAGCAAAAAAACGCGAGCCGGTCGTAATGACCGGCTCGCGCATTTTCAGAGGCCCTGCAAAAACGAAGAGCGAGACGCTCAACTGGCGGGTGCCGCAGCGGTCGCCAGCGTGTCGAGAAAGCCCTTCAGTTGCTTGCTGCGAACCGGATGCTGCAGCTTGCGAACGGCCTTCGCTTCGATTTGTCGGACGCGTTCCCGCGTGACCTTGAAGATGCGGCCAACCTCTTCCAGCGTGTAGGTGTAACCGTCGCCGAGGCCGTAGCGCAGCTTGATGATCTCACGTTCGCGATACGTCAGCGTCTTGAGGACCACGTCGATCTTGTCCTTCAGCATCTCCTGCGTGGCTGAATGGACCGGACTTTCAGTCGAATCGTCCTCAATGAAGTCGCCGAAGTAGCTGTCTTCGCTCTCGCCCACGGGGCGGTCCAGACTGATCGGATGCCGCGAAATCTTAAGGACACGTCGCGTCTCTTCGAGGCTGACGCCGGCCGCTTCCGCCGTCTCTTCGATGGTCGGCTCGCGGCCCTTGTCTTGCAGCAGTTTCTTGCTGACCTTGCGCAGCTTCGACATGGTTTCGATCATGTGAACCGGGATGCGAATCGTGCGGGCCTGGTCGGCGATGGCTCGCGTGATGGCCTGTCGAATCCACCACGTGGCGTACGTCGAAAACTTGTAGCCGCGACGGTACTCGTACTTGTCGACCGCACGCATCAGACCCGTGTTCCCTTCCTGAATCAGATCAAGGAAGCTGAGCCCACGGTTGCGATACTTCTTCGCAATCGACACCACCAGCCGCAGGTTGCCACCGGACAGGTCGCGCATCGCCTGCTCGTAAGCCGCAAACCGTTCGTGAATCTCTTCGATGCGTTTACTGAGGCTCTTCGGATCCTCCAGCGTCATCAGCATCAAGTCGTGCAGTTCCTTTTGGAGGTTGGCGCGTTCGTCTCGCGCCGACTTCAGGTTCTTGAGGCTGTCGATCTGCCGCTGGAGATCGAGCATGCGGCGCGAAATCTGTTCCATGCGACGCATCGTCGGCTGAAGACGCTGCGTGCGCAGGCTGAGTTCTTCGAGCAGCGTCACCATTTTGCGACGTCGCTGCGTCAACCCCTGCCGCGCGGCAGCCACCTGAGCGGCCGTGCTTTCCGGATTCATGATGACCTCGAAATCCTGAACGCTCTTCCCGCGCAGGCTTTCGAGTGTTTTGAGATTGTGCGGCATGCGGCCCAGAATCTGGTTCTTCTCCAGACCTTCCGTCACCGACACCTTGATTGTCCGATCGAACGGCAACTCGCTGCGGTGAACCTTGGTGAGGATGTCGATCGACAACTTGAGCGCGTAGTCGCTCTCGAGCAGATGCCGGCGGAACCGCTTGCGCGTCACTTCGATCTTTTTGGCGAGCGAGATTTCCTGCTCGCGCGTCAGCAGGGGGATTTCACCCATCTGCGTGAGGTACATCCGCACGGGATCGTCGATCCGGCGCGACTTGTCCTCACCCGGTTCTTTGGGCTTCGTCACCTTGAGCTTCAGCGGGCGCTTGCGAATGTCGTCGAGACTGATCGGCAATTGGGAGTCGGGGACAATCTGAAGGCCCAACTCGTCCAGCGACATCAGCAGGTTGTCGAGCTTCTCGGGATTGACGGCTTCGTCCGGCAGGTAGTCGTTGACCTGAGTAAACGTCAGGAACCCCTGCTGCTTGCCCGTTTCAATCAGTTCGTTCAAACCTTGGTCGATTCGGTACACCGGTAACTCCTTCGAAGAACTACTTCGA
>JAYUFF010000129.1:0-2655 GCA_043738825.1 Schlesneria sp. | reverse complement strand
ATCGCCAAACCCCATTGACGCGAGCTGTCGCACGGGCAGCCCCCTCGGTTGGAAACATCCACACCGAGAAGTCGTCCAATCCCGCGAACAACGTGTTCGCAGCGGGGAAGGATCGCAAGATCAACGGCATGGGCACCGGTGTCGTCATCGACGAACGCGGCTACATGATCACGAACTACCACGTCGTCGCCGATGTGGACTCGATTCGAGTCGAGTTCGCCGACACGAGCAGCTACCTGGCTCGCAAGATCAACGTCGACCGCGAACACGATCTGGCACTGATCAAAGTGGAGTCCACCAAGCCGCTGAAGGTCATCCCTCACGGAACGTCCTCGGACCTGATGATCTGCGAGACGGTGATCGCGATCGGCAATCCGTTCGGCTACGGGAGTTCGGCGACTGTCGGTTACATCAGCGCACTCGGGCGAGATGTCGATGCCAACGACACGCAGTTCTATAAGAATCTGATCCAGACCGATGCGGCCATCAATCCGGGTAACAGCGGTGGACCGCTCGTGAATATCGAAGGCGAAATGATCGGAATCAACGTCGCCATTCGCGCCGGTGCTCAAAGGATCGGCTTCGCGATTCCCATCGACGACGCCCGCAAGATCATTGAGCGATTGATGAGCGTCGAGCAGCTCGACCGAACCTATCACGGGTTGATTCCCAAGAACATCAAGTCCGCCTCGTCGCGCATGTTGCTGGTGGATGGCACTCACCCCGACAGCCCGGCGGCGGCGGCGGGACTCAAGACCGGCGACGTGATTCTGAAAGCCGGTGAGACCGACGTGATTGACGGTGCGGATTGGGAGCGAGCACTCCTCGGGCACCCCGTCGGCCACAAGATCGAAGTCACCGTGCGACGCAGCGACAAGGTCGAGAAGACCACGCTCGTTCTGGCTGCATACACGGGTGGTCGCACAACATTGAGCACCGAGATTGCCGTTGCACCGGCTCCCGTCGTCGATCGTTTCTGGGTGCAGCTTGGTTTGAAAATGGCCGCGCTGCCCGAGTCTCAGAAGAATCTTGTCGGCCCCAAATATCGCGGCGGCATGCGAGTGAACGACGTTCGCAGCGATGGTCCCGCCGCCGTGAATGGCATCCAAAAAGGCGACATCCTCGTCGGCCTCGACAAGTGGGAAACGATGTCACCCGACAACGTCGGCTGGATCCTGGGCCAACCCAATCCGCAAAACGCCGATGGTCAGGTGTCGCTGAAGTTCTTCGTGATTCGCGGCACGGAAACGCGATATGGCTTTCTGCCGGTGTCACTGACGCCGCGAATCGCCGCCGGCCCGAACTGATTCGTTTGGCGATCACACAGTTTCGTTTGGCGATCACACAGTGCAATTCACGGACTCGCGCCCGAGCATCCTTTCACGATGCTCGGGCCGTCTCATTCTTTGGGCCGAGCCAGAACTTTGGAGTGAGATCAAACTCCCACCAACCCTTTTATACCTCACGCGGTTAAACGACTCACTCTGGGCCGAGTGAGATATATACCTCACTCTTGGCCGCGTGCGGTATCGCAATGTCAATGCGATTGAATCGAGGCATGGTCCAAGCCAGGGACTCTCTGTTCTGGGGCTGCGCTGCTCTGGAGCCGAGAAGGAACGCAACTTGCCGGAACTCACGAAGACGCTCTAATCCCGGCAATTCCACGGCTACAGCAGCGTCGGGTCACTGATGCGAGATATTCCAGGCGAGACCGTGTCGGACGGAGACTCCGGCTGTGCCACAATCGTCGTCGTCACCCAAGAGGAAGCGACGGTCGATGCCTTGCAACTGACGCCGACACTGCGAGCCGTGGTCTGCAATATCGAGTTGCCACCTGCCGTGCGGCTCGACCGGCAGTTGGCTCGACTGTTGAGGGGATTAAAAGAGGACAGGGCCAACACTGTTCAGCACTCGTGTTGCTAAGGGCGTGATTTTGCGCGGAATCGCGGCACACTTTTTGCGCCCGGCGGGGCGTGGTCTCTTGTTCACCGATGGACGCTCAGAACTCACGGATGAGTCGGGACGGGTTGTTGCCGGTGGAGGCGGACATCACGGCTGGTGCTGAACCGTCCGCCGCGCAGCGGCTGACCGAGCAGGACATTGTCGGGCTGAAGTATTTCTACCAGTTGCTGCCGCTGTTCCGGCGATTGCGTGACGCGGGCTGTCAGCGAGACAAGGCGGGGAACCGCGACCTGCATGACGACCAGTATTGCTTGCTGGTGCTGGTGTTCCTGTTCCACCCGGTCTGTTCGTCGTTGCGGGCGTTGCAGCAGGCGAGCGAATGGAAGAACGTCCAGAAGAAGCCGGGCCACCCCGCGTCAAACATGGCCGCATCGAGTTCGTCGTGAATCTGTTTGAGGACCGACTCCAGCCGCTGTTCGTGCATGTCTTCCACGTACGGTTTCAATTCGGAGAAGTTCGGAACCAACCATGTCACTCGGCGAAGCGAAGTCGCGGTCGAAATCATCAGCGTCGTCGATAGATGTCAGACATCTGTTTTGTGGAGTGTTGCCTTTCGTCGAGCAGGTTGGTGACCAGCCACACGGATTGGCGTCTGTCGTGAAACTCGCGCATCCGCCGCACGAGTGGCGGCTGTGACCGACGGCGGTTCTTCTCCGGCCAGAGGTAGACGATGTTGACGTGACGGCGAACGTG
>JAYUFF010000128.1:0-7009 GCA_043738825.1 Schlesneria sp. | reverse complement strand
CCGTCGGCGGCTGAGCCTGCCCCCGCTGATCCCAACCTGCCAGAACAACAAGGCAACCACACGCGACCGCGATTCGATTCATGGTGAGTACTTTCGAGTGTATCGTTTGGTTTTGGCAAGAAAATCAGGGTAGAAATCAATACTAGCCCGACGCGCAAGCGAGGGCTGAACTCAATTGATTTGCGAAGCCCTCGCTCGCGCGTCGGGCTAGTGGTGCGAGATTTACGGTGACGGCTGCGTCTGCGGAGCTGTCTCCGTCGCCACGAACCCGCTCGACTTGTGCGTCCCGTCACAGAACGGTTTCTTCTGCGAGGCACCACAACGGCAGAGGGCGATGTTCGATCCCGCCGGTGTGTCGTACTTGTTGCCGAGGTGATCGGTCAGCGTCACGGGGCCATTCACCAACAACGGACCGCTCTCGCGGACCTTGATGACAACGTCGCTCATGGTTGTGCTCCTTGAACTCACGACTTCCAGTCAAACGCCAAATCGAGCGCGGGGGCCGAGTGTGTCAGGCCGCCCACGCTGATTCGCTCGACGCCAGTCTGAGCAATCGCCGCAACAGTTTCGAGCGTCACGCCACCCGAGGCTTCCAAGAGGACGCGCGGGGCGGTGTGGTCGCGAATGTTGACGGCCTGCCGCAGCGTGGCAACATCCATGTTGTCGAGCAACACGATGTCGGGGCCGCCGCGCAGCGCGTCGCTCAGTTGGTCGAGTGTGTCCACCTCGACCTCAATCGAGACTCCGGCGGGGCTGCGCTGGCGAGCGGTTTCGACGGCGGCGGCAATACTGTCCGACTCGGTCCAGGCGGCGAGATGGTTGTCCTTGATGAGGACTCCGTCATAGAGACCCATCCGATGATTCGTCCCGCCTCCGCAACGGACGGCATACTTTTCGAGCAGCCTCCAACCGGGAAGCGTCTTGCGCGTGTCGAGAACCTCGGCACGAGTTCCGCGCACGGCATCGACAAATCGCCGCGTCAGCGTGGCAATTCCACTGAGATGCGTCATGAAGTTGAGCATCGTCCGCTCGCCGATCAGAAGTGAACGAAGCGGTCCAATAACCGTGGCCACCGCCGTTCCGGGTGACACCCGATCGCCATCTCGCTGGTGAGTCTTCCATCGCACCGAAGCATCGAGCCGAGTGAAGACACGGCGACCGATGGGCGACCCCGAAAGAATCCCGTCCTTCCGTGCGACGACTTGTACCGCTGCCTGTTCGTCCTCGCGGATCAATGCCGCGCACGTCAGATCGCCGACGGATGACAAATCCTCGGCCAGAGCCAACTCGATCAGAGTTTCGGCGGCCGACTGTTCGCTCGTTCCAAATGTCTCTTCGATCATGAGCGACCTCCGCCGCAAGCCGTCCTACTTTTTCTTCTTCGGCGTCTTTGTCCGATGCTGCCTCACGGCATCGAGTGCCTGCTGAAAGTCATCGGGAAACGGGGCCTCAAAACTCATTCGCTGGCCGGTGATGGGATGATCGAACGACAGACTGAGGGCGTGCAGGGCTTGGCGTTCGATCAGCAAATCTTCCTCCTTGGGCGGCAGGTTTTCCACCAGATCGGACAGCTTCAGATTCTTGTGGCCTTCGTACAGCCGGTCGGCCACCACGGGATGTCCGAGGTGGTGCATGTGAACTCGCAACTGGTGCGTTCTCCCGGTCTGAGGGCACAGCCGCATAAACGAGAAGCCGTGGAACCGTTCGAGCACTTCGTAGAACGTCGAGGAATGGCGCGAGTTTCCGCCGGGGGGACAGACCATCATTCGCTCGCGGTTGCGATTGCTCACACGGACGTGCGTCTCGACGAAGTCACGGTCGAACGAGACTTCACCCCACACGATGGCTCGATATTCCTTCTCGACCGTCCGCTGCTCGAACTGGCTGGACAGGTGAGCGTGAACGGTGTTGTCCTTCGCGACGACGAGGACTCCGCTGGTGTCGCGGTCGAGCCTGTGGACGATCCCCGCGCGCAGTTTGCCCGCCACGTCGCTGAGCTTGTCAAAACGAAACTGGAGCGCGCCGGCCAACGTTCCGCCGTAGTTGGCCTTCCCCGGATGCACGATCATGTTCGCGGCCTTGTTGATGACGATCAGCGCGTCGTCTTCGTAAAGCACATCGAGCGGAATGTCCTCGGGAGTGAGACTGGAATCGGGCGTCGTCGGCAACTTGAACTGAAGGCTGTCGTTGACGTGCAGCCGCCGCGACATCTTGACCTGCACGCCGTTGACCAACACCGCGCCGTCGTCGATCACGCGCTGGAATGCCGCGCGGCTGAAGTTGGGATAGAGTCGGGTCAGGTAATGATCGACACGCCAGCCGTGGGCACGATCCTCAACAGTGACCTGAATCGAACCGCCGATCACTTCACCGGGAATCGCCTCATCGGGAATCACGTCATCGGCAACATCTTCGGACATGCGGTCTCGACCATCAAAGAGGAAGCCCGGCACTCAAGGATGCCGGGCCAGTCACGATGCGGATTTACAGTCGTTCGCAGCTCAGACGATCGCGTCGTTACGGCTGCTTCTTTTCGGAGTCATCCGACGATTTTTCAGGTTTGTCGCCAGACTTCGGTTCGTCGGACACGGGCTTCTTCTCGACCTTGGCATCGTCAGGCTTGGCAGGTGGCGACTCATCCTTCGTCGCGTCGGGTTTGGCTTCACTGGAGCCGGGCTTGTCGGTCGCAGCGTCATCCGATTTTGCTGGCGGCGTGGCATCGTCACCCTGCGACTTGCCATCGGCCGCGCCCGCCGCGGGGGGCAGATCGAACGGATCAAAGTCACCTTTCACCGCTCCATCCTTCGGGCGGAGATCGGCGGGTTTGGGATTCTGCTTGCTGAACCACGCGTAGAACTCTCTCGCCCCCCCCGTTTTCAGCGCGGCAATTCGTTCTTTGGCGAAAGGTTCGTAGATCGTTTCCGGAAAATCGTCCAACAGCCGCTGGTAGGCTGTGATGGCTTTCGCGGTGTCGCCATCGCTCGTCGATTCGAGGCAGCGAGCCAAGCCCCACTCAGCCCGCTCACGAATGATCGGCCCCGCGCTGGCTGAGGCCACGAGTTGCTCGAAGCCTTCGCGAGCACGCTTGAGATCCGTGTTCGCCAAGTCTCGATCCAAGAACAAAGCGTCTCCACCCGATTGCAGATAGGATTCCGATCCCAGCAACCTCGCCCAATCACCGGCGGACGTGTTCTTGTACGTCACGGCAATTTCGTCGAAATCGCCGACTTTCTTGGCGTCTTCCAGCAGCGTCCAGGCAGCAGAACTCAATGCCGTCGTTTGACGCATCCACCAGACCACCGCAGCCGCCACCAGCAAGGTCACACACACGCAGGCCACGAGGGTGGTTGCATAACGCTCCAACATGCTGCCCGTGGATTGGACGACACGCCCGAGTTCGTTCTCCTTCAGCCGATGACGCTCTTCTGATTTCATGCTGTGATCACATCCTGTGGAATGCGCGGGGTGGCCAAACGGGTTCATCCATCAATCGCGGCGCGAGTATAGAAGTGGGTTCCGAGACCGTCAAGTTTCGCAAAGCCTCACGCGGTCAAATGGTTGCGCGGCACCATCGACTGTCGGCACGATGCGCGACGGCAAACGATCGACATCACTCATCAAGGCAACAAAAAACGCCTCGTGCCGTGAGACACGAGGCGTCGTTGGATGACATCGAACCGCAGCGGACTAATCGCGAACGATCAGGCTTAGCGGCAGCAGGGGGCCGGTGCGCAGTTGCCACAGGCGGGTTGCGGGCATGGAACCATGATCTTCTTGGCGACCATCTGGCAGACCTGGACTTGGACTTCCTTCTCGACACAGACGGGAACGCAGACCGTGTAGGTCTCGGTCTTCTCTTCGTTCACGGTGTCACAGACGGTGACCTGGTACTGTTCTTCTCGCGACTTCGGAACACAAACCGTGAAGCTGACGATCCGAGTCTTTTCTTCTGGCACGATCCGGCAGACCGGCACCTGGCGGGTGCGGTTTTCCTGACGGCAGAGTTGAACCTGATAGTCATACTCTTGCTGTGAACAGACCGTCTCGCAGACCTGAATCGTGCGGGTCCGGTTTTCTTGGCGGCAGAGCTGAACCTGATACTCATACTCTTGCTGTGAGCAAACCGTCTCGCAGACCTGGATCGTGCGAGAGCGGTTTTCCTGGCGGCAGAGCTGAACCGGATACTCGTACTCCTGCTGCGAACAAACCGTCTCGCAGACCTGGATTGTGCGAGAGCGATTTTCCTGACGGCAGAGCTGAACCGGATACTCGTACTCCTGCTGCGAACAAACTTGTTCGCAGACCTGCACGGTGCGAGTCCGGTTTTCCGGACGGCAGAGCGTGACCGTGTACGTGTAAGGAACCTGCTTGCATTGCTGCGTGTTGACCGTGTACTGAACTTCACGCTGCACGACACTGGGCACCCACACATTTTGCGTGACGGTGCAACCGCCACACGGAGCGGCCATTGCGGCCTGTCCGCAGCCGTTGCCACAAGCACCGCAACCACCGCAGGCATGGTGACGGCGTGGTTGGCAACAATGAGCAACAACGCCACACGACTGACAGCCGTTTGAAACGGGAACCACTCGCTGTTCCCAGTGACCCTGGTCTTCGCACACGGTGCGAGTCTGAATAACCGGGACGCATTCCCACACCGTGCGCGTGCCTTGACGCTGTTCGGTGTAGGGCACGTTGACCGTATAGGCTTGTTCAACGTTCCTCGTGACCGGAGTCATGATGGTACGAGTGGCCTTGCGGGTCTCGGTGTAGGGCACGTTGACCGTGTAGGTCTGCTCAACGTTGCGCGTGACCGGAGTCTGAATCGTGCGAGTCGCCTTGCGCATCTCCGTGTAAGGCACGTTGACCGTGTAGGTCTGCTCGACGTTGCGCGTGACCGGAGTCTGAACCGTGCGAGTGGCCTTGCGGGTCTCGGTGTACGGCACGTTGACCGTGTAGGTCTGCTCGACGTTTCTCGTCACCGGTGTCTGAACCGTGCGAGTGGCCTTGCGGGTCTCGGTGTACGGCACATTAACCGTGTACGACTGATCGACCATGTCGGTGACTTGGTTGTGAACAACGTACTTCTCTTCACGAGTCCGAGTCTCGTTCTCGTTGTACGCCACAGTTCGCGTGCGGTTCTCGGTACGAGGAACCTGCCTGCTAACCGTGTACTTTCGTTCCTTTTGCTCCTGTTTGTACTCGGTGACCTGAACCTTGCGGGTTTCGGTAACCATTACCTGTTCCATCACGGTCTGCTCGACCATGACTGGACCACACGCTGGTGCAGCCGGACCACAAGCGTTCGGCATAGCGGTACAGCACGGAGCCGGCGCACAGCACGCCGCCACCGGCTGACAGCAGCGCGAGCGACGCCCATGTCCAGCCTCGGTCACTGACCCCAGCACGGCCAGCGCCATCAAAAACAGCCCCCATCGTTTCACCATGAACAATTCCTCCCCTCAAGAGACGACCCACAACCCTCTGGACCCCCCAGAGGCAAAGCTCATTAAAGCGTGAATCGGAAGCTAGTAACTCATCCGATTTCAGCGACGGCGTGAGATGGTAAGACTGGGACGGACCAGTGTCCAGCGGGAACATGGGTATTTTGTTCGCTCTGCGACGATCGCATCGTTTGGGTATCTGTATCGAAACGTGGCAGGCTTGCCGTCGAAACCACGAGCGAGTTCTGGCAATCCAAAATCAGAATCTGGCTGTGCGACGAGAAGTCACACTGGGGCGATGTCATACCACCACAAAGCCGCGACATCTCACTTCAATACCTGAGGCAGATCGTACTGCTCTGACAATACGTAGACGGTGACCGTGAGCACGTCCCAGCCTGCTCGTCGAAAGCACTGCTCGATGCGCGGCAGGTGGTCAAAGTAGCTAACAGTCAGAACTCGCTGCCGACGAAATTTCTTCTGTCCCAGGCAATCGCGTTACGAACTTTGGCCGGGATATTGAACCCGCCCAGATCAACATCACGAGTTGTCGCGGGTCACGTTTCGCCGTCGTACTGGATCAGGCTGAAGACATCGTGGTTTTTGAGTCGGTCGCGCCCCTTGAGGAACGTCAACTCAATGAGGAAACCACATCCGACGACAGTGGCCTGACAATGCTCGGTGAGCTTCAAGCACGCCTCAATGGTTCCGCCGGTGGCAAGCAGGTCGTCGATTAAGAGGACTCGACTTCCGGAGTGGATCGCATCGACATGCATCTCGAGGGCATCGCTGCCGTATTCGAGGTCGTACTCGAACCGATGCGTGTCGTGAGGGAGTTTGCCCGGCTTCCGAACCGGCACGAACGCCGCTCCGAGTTCCAGCGCGAGCGGAGCGCCGAAAATGAACCCGCGCGACTCGGCGGCGAGAATTGCCGTGGGCCGTGCCTCGCGAAACCGATCGGCGAACAGTTTGATGGCATGACCGAACGCCACGGGTGAGGCCAACAAGGGCGTGATATCGCGAAAGAGAATCCCGGGCTTGGGAAAATCGGGCACGTTGCGAATGAAGTCTTTCAAATCCACGGCGGCATTCCCCGGCAAACAAGAGGCAATGGAAAAAGTCGAGCGAGTGCCAACTCTCGACCATACGTCGGGCAAAAGCAACCGATTTCACGACAGCTCGCCTTGCAATCGCCATGGCAGACGTGCCGCGTCACCGCGCGACAGACCAAACATTGCTTCCTTCCTTGAATCTCGCGCGGCGGTTGTTAGCCTTGGGCGGTTTCGCGCGGATCACGTCTCGGCAGGAAGTTGAGGCTGTTGATCCGTCCCGCCTGTTCTGCTCTTCCCCTCACTTCAAGGACCGCCGCCGTGCCTCGTCGCGACGACCTCCGCAAGATTCTGATCATCGGTTCCGGCCCCATCGTCATCGGGCAGGCGTGTGAGTTTGATTACTCGGGCACCCAAGCCTGCAAGGCCCTCCGCGAGGAGGGCTATGTGGTCGTGCTGGTCAACTCGAACCCGGCCACGATCATGACTGATCCCGAGATGGCGGATCGCACCTAC